>DATLIO010000576.1:0-6842 GCA_035539355.1 Luteolibacter sp. | reverse complement strand
TGTTTGTCGAGAATCCTCGTTTTGTCCGCTTGCCAGCGGGCCGCCGCCGCTCACACTGGATTTCGTGAACGTTCTTGTCACCGCCGGCCCGACCCGTGAGCCCATCGATCCCGTCCGTTTCCTGACGAACCGCTCGTCGGGGAAAATGGGGTATGCGATCGCGCATGCCTTCATCCACGCGGGCCACCACGTGTTGCTGGTCAGCGGACCGACGGATCTGGATGTGCCGGATTATGTGGATTTCGTCCCGGTGACGACCGCGGCGGAAATGAACCACGTGGTGGCGCAGCACATCGGCCGGATGGACATCGCGGTTTTCGTGGCGGCGGTTGCGGATTACACGCCGGTCGCGATTTCCGAACAGAAGATCAAGAAGGAAGGCGACCGCATGGTCATCGAGCTGGTGAAAACACCGGACATCCTGGGTTCCGCGCGCGGGAAATTCGGATTTCCCGGCACGCTCGTGGGTTTCGCGGCGGAGACGGAAAATCTTGAAGAGAACGCGCGGAAGAAGCTTTTGGAAAAGAAGTGCGATCTGGTGATCGGGAACGACGTTTCCACGCCGGAGCACGGATTTGATTCCGACCGGAACGAGGTTTTGCTCGTCTATCCCGACCGCACCGAGTCTCTTTCCTCCGCACCGAAAACGGAGATCGCCCACGAACTGGTGGACGCGATCCTGGAAATCCATCGACAGAAATCATGACCGACCTCGAACTTGCCACCCACGCCGCTTTGGAAGCGGGCAAACTTCTCCGCGAACACTTCGGAACCGAAGCGGCGGTGGATGAGGCGTCGCACCACGACATCAAGCTGGCGCTCGACAAGGAATCCCAGACGCTGATCACCAAGATCCTGCTCGAAGCCCGTCCGGGCGACGCGCTTTACGGCGAGGAAGGCATCGCCGGCAACATG
This sequence comes from Luteolibacter sp., assembly GCA_035539355.1. Lineage (GTDB taxonomy): Bacteria > Verrucomicrobiota > Verrucomicrobiia > Verrucomicrobiales > Akkermansiaceae > Luteolibacter. Next base: position 5,927 of record DATLIO010000576.1, on the reverse strand, counting down.
GAGTCCGAGCGGCAGTGGATCGTCGATCCGATCGACGGCACGGTGAACTATTACTACGGCATTCCCCATTTCTGCGTTTCGATCGCGCTGCGCGTCGCCGGAGAAATCACGGTCGGCGTGATCCATGATCCGATGGTGGGCGAAACCTGGACCGTCGAGAAAGGCGGGCCGGCGATGCTCAACGGCAAGCCGGTGAAAGCGAGCCCGCGCGAAGATCTGGGCGAGGCGATTCTTTTTGTCGGCTGCGGCAAGGATGAGGAAGCGCTGAAGACCGGTTTGGAGCGTTTCCGGAAGGGTTCGCTCAAGGCCCGCAAGATGCGGATGATGGGTTCGGCGGCGCTGGGCATGGCCTACATCGCCTGTGGACGTCTGGATGCTTACGTCGAATCGCGGATTTCGCTTTGGGACATCGCGGCGGGCAAGTTGCTCGTTGAAACCGCGGGTGGAAAAGTGGGTCTGACGGCCAACTCGACCGCCGATACCTGGGCGATCGTCGCGACCAACGGGAAGATCCCGATTCACGAGATTCTCTGACTATGACGGGGATCGGATATGATGTGCACCGTTTCGCCGAAGGGCGGCCATTGGTGCTGGGTGGGGTGACGATTCCGCATACCCATGGCCTTGAAGGTCATTCGGATGCGGACGTGCTCGCCCATGCCATCGCGGACGCGGTGCTCGGGGCGATGGGGAAACCGGACATCGGATTTTACTTTCCGCCGGGCGATCCGTCGTGCGCGGGGATTTCCTCGCTGAAGATCCTGGAGAAGTGCCGTGAGATCGCGGCGGAAGAGGGGCTGCGGATCATCAACGTCGATTCGACGTTGGTGGCGGAAGCGCCGAAAGTACTGCCTCACCGGGAAGCGATGCGGAAGAACATCGGCGAAGCGCTGGGGATTCCGCCGGAGCGCGTCGGGGTCAAGGCGACCACCAACGAGCTGATGGGATTCATCGGCCGGCGGGAAGGGATCGCGGCGATGGCGGTGGCTCAGGTGGAGTGAGCCTGTCGCCCTGATCGGGGCTTTTGTAGGGAGCCGGGAGGCTTCTTGGGATTGTTTGAAGCCCGCCGACGTAGATCGCGATTCGGCAGATGAAAGGGAGGATGATGATGCCGACGACGGTGGTAACCTCGTCGGCAGCAGCGGGATAAGCTCGGCTGACCAGCCAATGGACTCCGAGCAAGCTGCCGGAGGAGAGCAGCGCGATGGTGAAATACATGCCGAGAAGCCGGACGGTGGCGTCCAAGCCTTTGCCATACGCGGCTAAGAATCGGCGTAGCATGGATTGTTCGGGCTGAAGGCTTCGGCGCGATCGGCGATCACGCCCTACCAATTTTTAGAAGTGGGACAGGAGTGTCCCACCTCCTTACTCAAAGGACGACGTCCTTGGGCTCTTCGCGGACGGGTTCTTCGTAGGCGACCGGCTGCGGGATGCCGAGGACTTCGCGGACGCGGCCGGCGATGACTTCGGCGAGGGCATCCTCACCTTCGGAACTCAGGAAAGCGCAGTAGTTGTCGGCGACGGCTTCGAGATCGTCCGCATAGTTCATGCCGAGCGCTTCGTAGCCGGCGAGGGCTTTTTCGAAATGACGGCGTGCCCAGGCGCGGTCGCCGGTGGCGAGGAGCGCCAGAGCGAGGTTGTTGTGGGACTGGGCGGTGTCCGGATCTTCCTCACCGAGCAGGGCACGGCGGGTTTCGAGGGCCATCATGTGCATTTCACGGGCCTGTTCGTAAAAACCGGCGGCGTGGTAAAGGGCACCGAGATTGTTCGAAACGGCGGCGGTTTCCTCGTGGTTCTGGCCGAGCTGCGAGTGGAGGATCTCCATCGCTTTCAGGAAATGCGTTTCGGCACCATCGATGTCGCCGCCGGCTTTCTTGAGGAAACCGAGGTTGTTTTCGAGGCCGGCGACGTCGAGGAGAAGCGGCGGTTCGTGTTTTTCGAAATGGGAGATGGCGGTCTGCCAGTAAACGGCGGCGCGTTCCGGTTCGCCGAGCGAATCAAGGGTGGCACCGAGTCCGGCGTAAAGGCGGCCGACCTGGGCGAGACGGTCGGGACGGTTGTCCAGTTGGTCGATCGCCTGACGGTAATCATCGCGGGCGGCGTCGTAGCGGCCGAGGTCGCGGAGGATTTCGGCACGGATTTCCAAGGCGGAGGCGAAGGCGTCGATGCTGTCGAGATCGGTCCCGAGCGATTGCTGGGTTTTTTCGATGGCGGCGCTGGAAGCATGGAGCGCTTCCTCAAGATTCCCGGCGGCACGGAGGGAATCAATGCGGTCACGGAGAATGCTGACGAGGGTGGCAGTCGGTGAGTCCATTTACTAATCAACAATCTATCAGCGGAAATGTCGCGATGGCCAGTGGAAAGATGGGGATGAAAGTGATCAGTGCCGAGTGATCGGTGATCAGTGGAAGAGTTTATGAGGAAAGACGATCGGTGAGATCTTTCCGGGTGGCCGGCAATCGCCCCAGTGTTTCGCGGAGAATGGATTCGGACGTCTGCTGCCGGTTCGCGACGCCTAGCAGTCTGACGAGTTCGGATTCGAAATGAAGGAGCGCGCGGAGGCTTGCTCCGGCGCTGTCGACATGATCGAGCGCGCGGGCCAGAAGATCGTAGAGCGGGGGATCGGGGTGTTCCGGTTCGACGGCGGCTTCGAGCGTCTGGCAGCAATAGGCGGCGAGCAGCGTGGCGTTGTAGTTTTTCCGCAGGCCTTCCCGCCAGTGCTGGATCGAGACTTCCCGCAGGCCGTGGAGTTCGCCGCGGCGGGCGTGGGCGAAATCGATCTCGCCACCGAAAAAGAGATCCAGTTTTCCGGCGAAGGAACTTTTCGGGCGGAGCGCGCCTTTGGCCACGGTCTTGATGAGGCCGTGATCTTCCGAAAACCAATGCACGATCAGGCTGGTATCGGTCAGTCGGGTCAGGCGGGTGATGATCGCGGGCACCGGTTTTGTTCTAAATTCCAAGAGCCGAATTCCAAAGTCCAAGTGGTGGAAACTTTTCGATTGCTATTGAGAATCATTCGCAATAAAGATGATCGCATGCGAGGCGAATCAGATTACACGAGTGGATTTGAGACTCCGCGGGTAGGGGACAGTTGGTGGGGTGATGCGGGAGGGTTGCGATGCGGCCGGGTGAAGGGCCGGACGATTTCGGGTGGCTGGAAATGGAAGGTGGCTTCGGAGGGGTCGGTGTGGTTGTGGCTGAACCGCGAGGGAAGCGGATTGTTGTGGGGGGATGAGGATCGTTTCATGCTGAAGCCGGGAATGTATGCCCTGACCGGCGGCGGCGGTCCGGGGGAATGGTCGTGCATGCGTTATCCGGGATCGCACATGGTGGAAGTGGTCGTGCTTTCGAAAGCGTGGTTGATGGAGCGGCTGCGTGGCGGGGATTGGCTGCACCCGGATCTGGGGAAATGGCTGGAGGAAGGCGGATCGGTGGCGTTCTGTGGTTTGATGGGGGTTTGGGAGAAGGAGCTCTGCGAAGCGTTGGAAAAAGCGGCGGATGAGAAAGGAGCGTCGCGGTTGCGGGCGGAGGCGCGGGTGCTCGAGTGGGCGTCGGTGAGGTTTTTCCGGGGCAAGGAAGAGGGTGAATTTTCCGGAGGCATCCGTGGCCGCGATCCGGTGAGGCGGGCGCTTGATCTGCTGCGGGCTAGGTTGGACCAGCCGCTGGACCTTCTGCCGCTTGCCAGGGAAGTGGGTGTGGCGCCGCATCATCTGTCGCGTCGCGTGAGTGCGGAAACCGGCAGAACGTTGCAGAGACATCTGCGCCGGTTGCGGGTGGAACGGGCCTGCGAGGCGCTGGATTCCGGCCGGATGAACGTGACAGAGGCGGCCTTGGAGGTTGGTTATCAAAGTCTCAGCCATTTCGCGAAAGCATTCCGGGAGGAAACGGGCAAAAGTCCGAGCGACTGGTTGGCGGAGAATCGGACAGTGAGCGTCCAACATCGGGCGTCGAGGTAGGAGGGGCATTCCGCAGCTAGGAGGGCGGTCGAATCTTCTGCATTGCGATGTTCGATGTTGGACGTCCGGTGTCCGGTGTTCAGATTCAGCCCATGATTCTGGGTATCGATCTGGGGACGACGAATTCGGCGGTGGGGGTGGTGGACTCCGGATTTCCCATCCTGCTGGCGAATGAGGAGGGGAAACGGATCATTCCGAGCGCGGTTTGGATCGGAAAAGACGGTGTCGTCGAGGTGGGGGCGAAAGCGTTGCGTCGCCGGGCGTTGGAGCCCGCGAATGTGGTGACCAGCGTGAAGCGGTTGATGGGACGGCGCTGGGATGAAGTCGGCGATGAAGCCGGAGTTTCGAGAGGCGATGACGGCTCGGTGCGTGTGGCGGGGAAATCGCCCGAAGAAATCAGTGCGGAAATCCTCAAGGAACTTCGCAGGATCGCCGAGTGGCGGATGGGGGTGGAGATTCGCAAGGCGGTGATCACGGTTCCGGCGTATTTCAACGACGGCCAGCGGGCGGCGACGAAGAAAGCGGGAGAGATGGCCGGGCTCGAAGTCGTCCGGATTCTCAACGAACCGACGGCGGCGGCGCTGGCTTATGGTTTGGACAAGCTTGGCGAGCGTTCGAAGGTCGCCGTCTACGATCTCGGCGGAGGGACCTTCGATCTTTCGATCCTGGAAATGCAGGACGGTGTTTTCCAGGTGCTGGCGACGCACGGCGACACGCGGCTCGGTGGCGACGATCTGGACGAGGCGATCGTCGGTTTCGTGCTCGGGAAATCCGGTGAACCGGGAGAGCCGGGTGCGGACGACCGGGTGCGGCTGAAAGCGGAGGCGGAGCGGGTGAAGATCGTTCTTTCCGAGGTGGAGGAGACGGTTTTCCGGGTGCCGTTCCTGCGGGACGGACGTGGGATCGAAGTGGCGTTGTCGCGGGAAGATCTCGAAAAACTCGCCGCGCCGTGGATCGGGCGGACGTTGCGTCATTCGCGGCAGGCGATGGCCGACGCGGGATTGAAGCCGGAAAATCTCGATGCCGTGGTCCTTGTCGGCGGCAGCACGCGGATGCCGGCGGTGCGACGGGCGGTGGCCGGACTTTTCGAACGCGAGCCGGATCTTTCCCAGCATCCGGACGAGGCGATCGCCCTGGGGGCGACGGTGCAGGCCGGAGTGCTGGATGGATCTCTCCGGAAAATGGTGTTGCTCGATGTGACGCCGCTGAGTCTGGGCATCGAAACGTTCGGCGGTCTGATGAACGTGCTGATCCCGCGGAACACGACGATCCCGTGCAAGGCGGGCGAGCTTTTCACGAATGCCGCCGACGGGCAGCGCTCGATGAAAGTGCGGGTGTTGCAAGGCGAGCGCGAGATGGCGCGGGACAACTGGGAGCTCGGGAAGTTCGAGGTGAATTTCGAGCCCCAGCCGAAAGGTCAGGCGAGGGTGGGCGTGCAGTTCAGGATCGATGAGAACGGTCTGCTTGAAGTGCTCGCCCGGGACGTCGCGACCGGGATCGATACCATCGTGAAAATCGAAAGCGCGGCGGTCGATGTCGACGACGCGGCGGTCGAAGCGATGATCGGCGAATCGGTCGAGCACGCGTTCGAGGACATGGCGGAGCGGATTTTCACCGAAGCGCGGATGAAGGCGGAGGAATTGCTCCCGGCGGTGGAAATGGTGCTCGCGCAGGGTTTGGCGGAGGACGGCGAACAAGCGGAAATCGAAGCGGCGGCGGCCGCCGTGAAATCGGCGCTGGCCGGTGGTGCGGCGAATCCGCTGAAAGCCGCGGTGCAGCGGCTCGATGCCGCGACCGAGGCCTTGGCCGCACGGTTGGTCGAGCGGGCGATGGAGGAAGCTTTGGAGCGGAAACTGGGCATCGACTGATACGGTTCCCGGCTTGCAACCCCGGATATCGGCCCGTAGGTTGCGCCACTTTCCGATGAATCCGAGTTTCAACGATCCCAACAATCATGTCCCGGAGGTGAAG
>DATLIO010000575.1:0-3445 GCA_035539355.1 Luteolibacter sp. | reverse complement strand
TTCGTGTTCCAGCATTATGCGCTCTTCAAGCACATGACCGTCGCGGACAACATCGCGTTCGGTCTGAGCGTGCTGCCGGGTTCCAAGCGTCCCGCGAAAGACGAGATCAAGGATCGCGTTTTCGAACTGCTGCGTCTGGTGAAACTGGAAGGCCTGCATGGACGCCGGCCGCACGAACTTTCCGGCGGCCAACGCCAGCGCGTCGCGCTTGCCCGGGCGCTGGCCATCCGGCCGAAGGTGCTTTTGCTCGACGAGCCGTTCGGCGCGCTCGACGCGCAGGTCCGCAAGGATCTCCGCCGCTGGTTGCGCCAGTTCCATGATGAGATCGGGCTGACCACGTTGTTCGTCACGCACGACCAGGAAGAGGCGCTTGAACTAGCGGACCAGGTGGTCGTCATGCGCAACGCCCGCGTCGAACAGGTCGGCAAGCCGCAGAAAGTCTACGATCATCCCCGTAGTCCGTTCGTTTATGAGTTCCTCGGCAACGTGAACAAGCTCGATGAAAAGGGATCGTACCGCTACGTCCGGCCCCATGAGATCGAATTGCTTTTCGCGGCGGAGTACATCGAGGGCACCGACCGTCTCGCGCGCGTGACCCACCTTTTCTCGGCCGGTCCGGTGGCATCGTTGACCGTGCGTCTGGAAGACGGACAGTTCCTCGAAGTCGAGCTCTCGCGCAAGCAGCTCGACGAACTGGCGCTCGATGTCGGCGACGAGGTGGCCGTAAGGATCACTCCGGCGGAGGACTACGAAAAAGTCTGATGCGTTCCGGGTTATCGATGCCATCATCCGTCCGATCAGACATGAGAAAGACCATCCTGCCGTTTCTGCTGCTTCCGTTGTTCGCTTCGTGCGGAAAGAAAGATGACGCCGCGGCTTCGGGACCCGAGAAGAAGAACGGGATGGTTCATCTCACGGGCGGCACGTTCCAGATGGGGTCGTCCGGAAATCTCGAGACTCCCTTCGGGCCGAAACATTTTCCTGAAGAGGCGCCGGTGAGAACCATCACGGTGCCGGGATTCTGGATCGACGTCACCGAGGTCACCAACAGGCAGTTCGCGGAGTTCGTGAAAGCCACCGGCTATGTCACCTTCGCCGAACGGCCCGTGACCGCCGCTGATTTCCCGGCGGAAGCGCGGCCCAACCTGCCGGCCGGCGAATTCCACCAAGGCAGCCTCGCTTTCACGAAGCCTGCGGCTCCGGTGGGTGATCCGAACATGGCCAACTCGAATTCGTGGTGGCGATGGGATCCCGATGCGAATTGGCGGCACCCCAACGGCAAAGGATCTTCGATCGACGGAAAGGACGAACATCCGGTCGTCTGCGTGAACCATGAGGACGCCAGCGCCTACGCGAATTGGGCGGGCAAACGTCTGCCCACCGAAGCGGAGTGGGAATTCGCCGCAAGGGGAGGGCTTTCCGGGAAAACGTATGTCTGGGGTGACGAGATGAAACCCGGCGACCGCTGGATGGCGAACACCTTCCAGGGTGAGTTTCCCGGCGGCGACAGCGCCGCGGACGGTTTCAATTCGACCGCGCCCGCGAAAACGTTTCCTGCGAATGGATTCGGCCTCTTCGACATGGCGGGGAATGTCTGGGAAATCTGCTCGGATTTCTACGATCCCGAGTATCCGACCCATTGCAGCAAGGACAATCCGAAGGGCCCTCAGGCCTGGATCAACCGCCTTACCGGTGGGAAAAACCAAGGCACGCCGCACCACGTGACCAAAGGCGGCTCGTATCTGTGCCATATTTCCTACTGCATGCGCTACCGGCCGGCGGCCCGGCATTCGCTGGAGGAGGATTCCCCGGCGAACCACACCGGGTTCCGCTGCGTGAAGGATTGATGGATTCCGGTGCTTGAAAGTCCCGCGCGCCGGTTCCAGCATCCGCCCGCATGTCCGCACCATTGATCATCGGAGGCCGCGAGTTCTCCTCGCGCCTTTTCCTCGGCACCGGAAAATTCCCGTCGAACGAATCGATGCGGGATGCCCTTGATGCGAGCGGCACGCAGATCGTCACCGTTGCCCTCCGCCGTGCCGACCTCACGGGCGCGAAGGACCCCTACGCGAACATCCTCGAATTCATCGATCCGGAGAAATACCTGCTGCTCCCGAACACCAGCGGCGCGATGAACGCCTCCGAAGCCGTGCGCCTTGCGAGACTGGCCGTCGCCGCAGGGTTGCCGAAATGGGTGAAGCTGGAAATTCATCCCGATCCGACCTATCTGCTGCCGGACCCGATCGAAACGCTGAAGGCGGCGGAAATCCTCGTGAACGAGGGATTCACCGTCCTTCCTTACATCAACGCCGACCCGGTTCTGGCGAAACGGCTTCAGGAAGTCGGCACCGCCACCGTCATGCCGCTCGGAGCTCCGATCGGCTCGAACCGCGGCATCGCCACCCGCGACCAGATCCGGATCATCGTCGAACAGGCGACCGTTCCGGTGGTGGTCGATGCGGGCATCGGTGCGCCCAGCCATGCCGCGGAAGCGATGGAGCTTGGAGCGGATGCGGTGCTCGTGAACACGGCCATCGCGATCGCATCCGATCCGTCACGCATGGCCACCGCGTTCCGCAAGGCCGTCGAAGCCGGCCGGGAAGCCTACGAACTGGGCCTTCCGGAAGCGATCGACCATGCCAGCGCGACCAGTCCTCTGACTGGATTTCTCAGCTGAGTCGTTGGAAACATCAGTTCGATTCTCCACTTGCGGTGATGACCGCCCGGTGGGCATGATGTTGTCGTGAGCGAAGAAACTTCTCTTTGGAAAGGCAGCCCGTCGCAGTGGCTCAATCTCTGGACGTACGTGCCGGCGGTGGTCCTGATCGCCGGGATCGGCGTCGCGGGATTCTTCACGGCAGGCCTCGCGTTGATCGGCCTTGTCATCCCGATCGTCTGGATCCTTTGGAAGTACCTCGCCGTCCGTTGCCAGACATTCGAACTCACCACCGAGCGCCTGAAGATCACCGAAGGCGTCATCAACCAGCATCTGGACGAAGTGGAACTCTATCGGGTCAAGGATGTGCTCATGACCCGCCCTTGGTGGATGCGCGTCACCGGCCTTGCGACCCTGGTGCTCGAAACGTCGGATCGTTCGCTTCCGCTGCTGACGATCCCCGCCATCCGCGGTGGCGTCGAACTGCGTGAACTGCTTCGGAAACATGTTGAGCTCCAGCGTGATAGAAAGCGGGTGAGGGAGACCGATTTCGAAGAATCCGGGGCGGATGTGCCGGGTTGAAATTACTCCGCATTTCTCCGAGCAAGCTAAAAATATCTTTTAAAACGGAAATTCCGGGTTAGTTATCTATCAATCGTTGCCACTGCCGCACCCAAATCGACAGCCGGTTACGACCGCAGCCATTGTTAGGCTCAATGTTTGTTTTAGGAGACCGGGGGGAATCCGAACAAACGGGCCGGTGCAACGGTCTGCGGAAAATTTCCCAAG
>DATLIO010000574.1:0-4244 GCA_035539355.1 Luteolibacter sp. | reverse complement strand
CAGGTCAGCGGCTGATCCGGCATGGTGAGCCACTGCGCGAAGCCGAGCCGGTTCCGCGGCGCGCCCTTCGGAAACGGAGGAAGGAACGATGGCGTTTCGCGTCCGACCTGTTCGCCGGGAGCATCGTAGGCACCGCGGTTGAGGATGTGGGCGGGCCGCGGTTCATCGGCCTCCTTCATCACGGAAATCTCACGGACACCATCGACGACCTCACGCCACGCTGTCCGGGCGGCGAGGATTTTCTTCACGCCTTCCCTCGCCTGCGGATGAACGGCGGAGAAATAGTAGTCGCGCAGCGAAGTTGTCTCTTCGGAGGAGAGCGATGGTTTCGCAAGCAGGGAGGCGAGCGACGAACCATCGAAGATCTGTGCCGACTCGATCGGGGTGATCGGCCGTTTGTAGATCCGGATATCATCGATCGCACCATTGCGCAGGCCGAAATCGCGGCCACGCGCACCGAAGTTCAATGTTCCGGATGTGCGGTAGTCACGGGTCAGGTTGTTGCGGATGATCTTCGTCCCGGCGGCCTTGCCGTTCAGATCGATCCGCATGCCGGTGGCCCTACTGGAACCATCGTAGGTGACCGTGACGTGCGTCCATTCGTTGACCGGCAGCTTCTCCGCGGATTGGATCGAGATCGCGTTGCCGGGGAACTCGCGCATGAGCGACCAACGGAGCTGGCCGTTTTCAAGAAGCAGCTCGTAGCCGCAGTAGTTCGCGTCGAAGGATGTCGTGTTCGCAAGGACGACGGCGCGCGGATAGTTTTCGCCGGGCTTCACCCAGAACGAGAAGGTGAGCGGGTCGTGGCATTTCTTGATGCCGAAGTCGGTCATCGAGATGGCGTCGTCGCCGGTGCAGAGGAGTGCTTTGCCGGCTTTGCCGTCGATCGGTTTGTTGGCGCCGGATTTCGCGCCTTTCGCCGGAGCCTTGCCTTTTTTCGGAGCGGCGGGATCGGCATCATCCGCGGGTTTCTCCGGATCGGATGAAGAAGCAACCTCCACGGGTTTCGGTGGCTCGGGTTTTTCGGCGGCGTTGGAAAGCTGGCCGTCCTTGATGTCGTCGAGCGTGAAGTGTGCCACGAGATCCGCATCAACGGGCTCGCGCTTTCCGGCGAGCCAGGCCTGGAAGTCCGCTTCGTGGGCGGCGGGGATTTCCGAAACCTCCTTCTTCACCCGGACGATTTCACCGGATTTCTCACGAAGTCCTTTTTCCTGTTCCGGCGTCGGAAGCATGAGTGCGGGCTGCGGCAAGGTGAGGCCGCGGTTTTCGCCGCCCTGGATCAAACCGAACTCGTCGATGCTGTTGAAGAACGCCGCCATCGAGTAGTAGTCCTTCGCGAGGATCGGATCGAATTTGTGATCGTGGCAGCGCGAGCATTCGAAGGTCAGTCCGAGAAACGCGGTGCCCACCGTATGGATGCGGTCGCTGATGCCGTCCTGCCGCATTTCCTCGGGGATGCTGCCGCCTTCGTTGGTCTTGCGGTGGAGGCGGTTGAAAGCGGTCGCGAGTTTCTGTTCGCGGGTGGCATCGGGAAGCAGGTCACCGGCGAGTTGCTGGGTGATGAACTGGTCCCAGGGAAGGTTTTCGTTGAGCGCCTTGATGACCCAATCGCGCCACGGCCAGGTCTGCATCTCGATGTCGGCCTGATAGCCGAACGAGTCGGCATAGCGGGCGACATCGAGCCACGGGACCGCCATGCGTTCACCGAAGCGTGTCGATGCGAGCAGACGGTCGGCGACTTTCTCGTAAGCCTCCGGCGATTGATCGGAAAGGAACGCGTCGATTTCCGGCTGCGACGGCGGCAGTCCGGTGAGATCGAAGGTCACGCGGCGGAGCCAGCGTTCGCGGGTGGTTTCGGAAGAGGGCTTGAGTTTCTCCGTTTCGAGCCGAGCGAGGACGAATCTGTCGATGTCATTGCGCGGCCATTTCGCATCGGCGACGGCGGGCGGGGCGATCGATGCAGGCGGGGCGATGAACGACCAGTGCGGCTGGTATTCGGCGCCTTCGTCGATCCAGCGTTTGAGCAGGTCCTTTTCCTTCACCGTGAGGGTGAGATGGGATTTCGGCGGCGGCATCACCTCGTCCGGATCGGTGGAAAGGATGCGGAGGATGGCTTCGCTGTCGGCGGATTTTCCGGGAACGACCGCGTCGTCCTTGATCGCCTCGGCGCGGATATCGAGGCGCAGTTCCGCTTCGCGATGCGACGCATCCGGTCCGTGGCAGTGGAAGCACTTGTCGGACAGGATGGGCAGGATCTCGCGATTGAACGATACGGGCGCAGCCGTGGCTGGCGCCGCGAGAAACAGGGAAAAAAGATGTCGCCGCAGAATCATGGGTTTACGGGCGGGTACCGACCGTAACACGCCGATACTCCGGGTCGAGGGGGGATTTATCAAAGGAAGTCATGTGGCTGTAGGGGCATTGGCTTTCGTTCTGCGGAAGAAGAGCGGACGGAGGGGCCGGACCGGACGCGGCTTCTGCGCAAAATCCCAAATCCGCCGGCGGGTTATGGGTTTGCACCGGCAGGCGGCTTGGGGCAACTTCGCCGCGCATGCCGGGAAACGAGAGAACGGAAACGGAATGGGACGTCATCATCATCGGCGGAGGTCCCGCGGGATCGACCGCGGCGACGACGCTGGCACAGGCGGGACGGCGCGTGCTGGTGCTCGAGAAGTCGAAATTCCCCCGCTTCCACATCGGTGAATCGCTGCTGCCCTACAACCGGAAGATCTTCGACGACCTGGGTGTCTGGGATAAGATTTCGTCCGTCGGCTTCACGAAGAAGCGCGGCGCGCAGTTCATCATGGGCAACGACACCCGCGGCAACCGGCTGGATTTCTCCGCAGGTTCGTTCACCGAGTTTCCGGAGGCCGTGCAGGTCGAGCGCTCGAAGTTCGACAACATCCTGCTCGACCATTCCCGCGAGAATGGAGCGGACGTCTGCGAGGAAAGCATGGTGCTCGATTACAAGATCGAGAAAGACCGGGTGGTCATCAAATACCGTTCCGTCGACCTGCAGGACCACGAAGTCACCGCCCGCTATCTCATCGATGCCAGCGGACTGAACAATTTCACCGCGAACAAGGAGAAGCTCCGGAAGTATTATCCGACCCACCGCAAGCTGGCGATCTTCGGCCATTTCTCCGGCGTCGACATGCCGAAGGATGAAACCGCCGGCGACATCCTCATCATCCGCCGCGAGCGCTCATGGTGCTGGATGATCCCGCTCGAGGAAAACAAGACGAGCATCGGCCTGGTGATCGATGTCGAGGATTTCAAAGCGCTCGGGAAAAAGCCGGCGGAGGTGTTCAACAATGCGATGGCGGACACACCCGCGATCTCGAAACGGATGGGCGAGGCCGTGCTGATGGACGAGATGCATGTCATCAATGACTTCTCCTACAAGAACGACGTGCTCGCCTCGCCGCGGCTGCTGCGGGTGGGCGATGCTTCGGGTTTCATCGATCCGATGTTCTCCAGCGGGGTCATGCTCGCGATGACCAGCGGCCAGCAGGGCGCACAGATGATCCACGAAGCGCTCAGGACGAACGAAGCGCTGAGCGCCGGAATGAAATTCTACGAGAAGGACAACCGCCGGCGCATCGCGATCTACTGGGAGTTCATCGAGAATTTCTACCGGCTCCACTTCGCCCAGCTCTTCTTCCAGCCGCATCCGCGCTGGGGCATGCTGTGCTCGATCAACGCGGTGCTCGCCGGAAGGACGAATCTCTCGTTCGCGGTGAAATGGCGGCTGCGGCTGTTCTTCTTCCTCGCGTGGCTGAACAAGCACGTGAAGGTCACCGAGCGGATCGACGTGAACTGACGGGTCAGTTGTTCTTGTTCTTCGTCGCCTCCCGATGCTTTTGCAGTGATTCGCTGACGGTCTGTTTCTGACTTGCGGAAAGATCGAGCGAAGCGATCCGCGTCTCGAGAATCCGGTAGTCCATATCGTTGAATCCCCGGCCGCGGCTCGACCGGGCAAGTTCCTCCGTCGCCTTGTCGAGGGTGCCGGAAAGGTATTTCACCTTCTCCTCAGGACTCCGGATGGTCGCCGCGACGTTGAGGAAATTGGTTCCGCCACCGTAGCCGATGTTGCTGAAACCTTCGAAATCCGCGGCGGTCATTTCAACGCCCGGCGGCAGAGCTTCCGCAAGCTTCGCGAACATTTCCGCCCCCCCGGAATACCCGGTATTGAACGCCCTTTTCAGGAAATCCTTCTCCTTTCCGGGCTCATTCGCCATGGC
>DATLIO010000573.1:0-1823 GCA_035539355.1 Luteolibacter sp. | reverse complement strand
CTCCACGCGCTCGCGACTTTCACCCGCTCGCTTCCCGAAAAGGACCGCGAGGATTTCGAGGACATCCTCAAGGACATCCGCGAAGGCGTGGAGCGTGTCTCCCAGATTGTCATCGATCTCCGCCAGTTCACCCGCGAGGACAACGGCATCACCGGAGATGCGGATCTGACCGAAGTCATCCGCCGCGCCCAGCGCATGGTCAGCCATCAGGTCGGCAAGGAAATCGCCTTCAACCTCACCGCACCTCCTCATTCGTTCATCCAGGGAAATGGCAACCAGCTCGTCCAGGTGTTCGTCAATTTCTTCCAGAACAGCATCGACGCGATCCACGAACGTCCAGCCGATCCCCCGCCCGCCCCCGGCCGCATCGATGTCACCATCGAACAACTCGGAAAGGGCTGGATCCTCGAAGTCCGCGACAACGGAGTCGGCATCCCGCCGGAAAACCTCGCCAAGATCTTCGACCCCTTCTTCACCTCGAAGGACGTCGGCAAAGGCATGGGTCTCGGTCTGTCGATCACCCACCAGATCCTCCAGAGCCACGGAGCCGTCGTCGACGTCGACAGCCGTCCCGGACAATACACCCGGTTCCAGCTCACGTTCCCTGGCGATATCCGCGGAACCTCCTCTGATTCTGCCCTCGACCCTTCCCACTCATTGAGCTAAAACGTTCCCGCACCCCATCCCCTTTCCCACTGACTGATTCCCATGAGCAAAGAAATCGACTCCTACGATTACCAGCGTTACGCCATTCTCTTCGTTGATGACGAGGCGACGACCCGGAAATACTTCCGGCGCCTCTTCGGAGAGAAGTTCCGCATTCTCGAAGCGGAGGACGGTGTCGAGGCCCTTGCCGTGTTCAAACAACACGCCGACGAGATCGGGATCATCGTCACCGACCAGCGGATGCCGAATGAAACGGGTGTCGGATTCCTTTCGAAAATCGCCGACAAGTATCCGGACATCATCAAAATCCTTTCGACCGCCTATTCGGACATCGACGCGGCGATCGGTTCGGTCAACGAAGGCGGCATTTTCCGCTACATGACCAAGCCGTGGGACATCCCCCAGCTCGAAGTCACCCTGCGCCGTGCGATGGAGTTCTTCACCGTCAAACGCGAGCGTGACGCGCTTCTCGGAGCAAAGATGCAGGCGATGGGCAACGTCCTTCTTTCCAGCCGCCTTTCCTCGTTCGCGCTGGCTCCGGTTTGTGCGGGCATCGACATCAAACGCGGCCCCGAAGGCATCGCTTCGTTTCTTCAGACAGGCATCGCCGGCCGCAAGGTTGGGGAAAGCGACGATTCGGCGTTCCGCACACCGAACTGGGCACGCCTTCACAGCCGCCAGGTCGAACTGGCATCGACACTCGAAAAGAAACTGCCTGAAGCGCTCGGGGTTTCCGGTCTTGAAGCACGCGTCGCCGCCCTTGGAAAAGCCCTCGCAGCTGCCGGCGCGGAAGAACTTTCCAGCAATGATGCCGGCCTCGCCACCCGCTTGACGGCGAAATCCGATCCAACCCCTTCCATGGTCGACGCACTTCTGGGTCGCATCGAAGATGTGTCGATCCTGGAAAACACCACCACCACCCTTGCCGCCTACATGGCCGTGTATGACGCCGGTGGCACCATCCGCCGCACCCGCGGTGAAGGACTGACCATCGACGTCACCCAGACCACCTCGGCTCCAAGCACCCGCACCCCCGGTGGAGAAACCGCCAAATGGCTGATCGATGATGATCTGCTCATTTCCGCGGCCCTCGGATTGCTCTGACGAGGTTCATTCTGCCGAAGCGCAATTGACATTAAGGAATACCTGACTAAGGT
>DATLIO010000572.1:0-2224 GCA_035539355.1 Luteolibacter sp. | reverse complement strand
GCTCGCGAGCGTTTCGGAAACGGCGTCGACCTTCTTGCGGGTCGCGCAGTAGATGATGCCGGTCTTGTGGGTGTTGACCACCGACTTCATGCGGTCGTCCTTCTGCACCGCCTTGTCGACCTGCGTGATGTTGAGCGAAAGGTTCGGCCGGGAGAATCCGCTGACCTGTTCGAACGGTTCGCGCAGGCGGAGCACGTTGCGGATGTCCTCGCGCACGACCGGCGTGGCGGTGGCGGTGAGCGCGACGCATTGCGGGAAACCGATTTTTTCCAACGCCTTGCCGAGCCGCAGGTAGTCCGGCCGGAAATCGTGGCCCCATTGGCTGAGGCAGTGCGCTTCATCGACCGCGAACAACGAGACTTCGATGTCGCGGAGGGCGCTGAGGAAACTTTCCGCGCGGAAGCGTTCCGGCGCGACGTAGACGAGCTTCCATTTGCCGGCGCGCATGCCGTCGAGCCGTTCCCGCTGCTCTTCCCAGGAAAGGGTGGAATTGATCATCGTCGCCTCGATGCCCCGGTTCACCAAGGCGTCGACCTGATCCTTCATCAGTGCGATGAGCGGTGAAACGACGAGCGTCACTCCATGGAAACAGAGTGCCGGAAGCTGGTAGCAGAGGGATTTTCCGCCCCCCGTCGGCATGACCACGAGGCCATCGCCACCGGAGACGATCTGGGAAACCACTTCTTCCTGGCCTTCGAGGAATCCGGAAAAACCGAAATATTTCTTCAGCGCCTGGTGGGGCGTCATCAGAAGCGGCTTGGAACCGGTGGAAGCGGACATGAACGGGAAAAGAAGACTCCGGGCGTCCGGTCAGGTCAATCCCGCAGGCGGAAAAACAGGTTTCAGATGAACAGTGTCGCGGGAGGGTCAGCCGATCAAATCGCCGATCGAGCCGAAGTCCGGCATGAAAAGGCGTTTGTAAGTGCGGGCGGCGTAGCCATCGGTCATGCCGGCGAGGAAATCGCAGACGAGCCGGGCGCGGGTGGACTCATCGGGAGCGGCCTGGATTTCCGCGGCGGTGTCCGCGGGGAGAAGCTGGAAATACTGCCCGTCGATCGGTTTGCCGGCGATGTAACGTTCGCCGAGCACTTCCCAGAGCTGGCGCAGCATGCGGCTGCCCTTGTGTTCGAGCTGCTTGAGCTGCGAGGAAAGGAACACGACCTCGAACGCGAGTTTCTTGAAAATTTTCGACTCCGCCTTGGCCACGGGATCGATCGCGAGGCGGAACTTGTAACGGTTGGTCGTGCCGCTGAGGAAATTCACGTCGGTTTCCAGGCTGGCGGACTGGATGTAGCGGCCGATGCGTTTGCCGACGAACGGGTCCACCCGGCGGGCGCGGATCGCTTTCATCAGATCACCGAGCGGTGTGCCTTCGCCGGTGGGATGTCCGTTTTTCGCGGCCCATGCCTCGATCTTCTCGATGTTGAGGAATCCGGCGCGGACGCTGTCGGACAGGTCGTTGAGCGAGTAGGCGGTGTCGTCCGCCCAGTCCATGATCTGGCATTCGATGGACTTGAATGTGTCGCGCTCGTCGCCCGGCGTGAGTTCAGTCGGGAAATCGTTTCCGCCCATCGCCCAGTCGAGGAACGTGTGCTGGGAATCGTAGATGAAATGGTTTTCCGGAGCGCCTTCCTCCGTCACGAGTTCGCTCCAGAGCGATTTGTATTTCAGGACGCCGTCGAGGAAAGCACGGGTCGGATCCATGCCTTTGCGCGTGGCGGAGAAAATCCGCTCGGTGAGGAGCCGGAGTGTCTGGGCGTTTCCTTCGAATCCGCCGTGGCCGCTCATCAGGTGGTTGAGCGTCCTTTCCCCGGCGTGGCCGAAAGGCGGGTGGCCGAGATCGTGGGAAAGGCAGATCGCTTCGACGAGATCCGGATCGATGAAGAAATCCGGGGCTAACGGGCCGTCTTTCCGCGAAAGCAGCCAATGGCAGATGGATTTGCCGATCTGGGCGACTTCGAGCGAATGGGTCAGCCGGGTGCGGTAGAAGTCGTATTCGCCGCTCCAGAAAACCTGCGTCTTGTTCTGCAGGCGGCGGAAGGTCGGCGTGTGCAGCACGCGGTCGCGGTCGATTTGGAACGGTGTGCGGTAGTCCGCCGAATCATCCGCGCCCGATTGTCTCTCGGTGTCAAAGCTCCCGTAAAACCGGTTCAACATCCGCGCTATGGGACGGGGCGGGGGAGGTGAAGTCGAGACGGAAAGTGGAGTGACCGCGTCCGTGGCG
>DATLIO010000571.1:0-5113 GCA_035539355.1 Luteolibacter sp. | reverse complement strand
TCTCTACTCGCTCAAGGAAGGCGCGGTGTATGGCAGCGTGCTGATGAACTTCTTCGTCGTCGGCGCACCGTCGACCGAGTGGCGGATCTCGGTGCCGCCCGGCATCGGGAATCTGGACGTCAGCGGCCAGAATGTCGGACGCGATTGGCGGAGGGAAGGCGATGTGGTCATCGTGCCGCTTTCCCGTCCCGTGCTGGGTGCGGGGACCATTCTGCTGACTTTCGAACAGGCGATGAGCGCGCGCGGCGGAGCGATCGCTCCGGGGGAAATCAAACCGATCAACGTGCAGGGTGAGCGGGGTTACATCCAGGTGGTGAGCCCGTTGCAGGTGCATCACAAGGTGACGGTCAAGGAAGGGTCGCTGCTCAAGCTCGATGCCAGCGAACTGCCCGCGGAGTTCCGTTGGCTGAGCACCGCACCGGTGCTTGCAGTCATGCAATACACTTCCCGCGATTTCAAACTCGCGCTCGATGTCCAGCGTTACGATCCCGGCGAAACGGCGGCGCAGGTCGTGGATTTCCTGAAATTGGAAAGCCGTGTCTCAAAGGACGGCCAGTGGGTGACCGATGCGCGCTTCTTCGTGAAATCGAAAGAGGGAGGCACGCTCCGGTTGCGGTTGCCGGCAGGCGCGGCTCTGTGGGAAACCCGCGTCGCGGGACAGCCGGTGAACGCGCGGCTCGATGGCGATGTGACACTGGTTCCATTGCCGGCCGTGAAGGATCCGAACCAATCGGTCGAGGTTTCGCTGCGTTATGGCGCTCGTTCCGGGAAAGCGTCGCACCCGGTGCTTTCAGCGCCGACCGTGGCGGCTCCTGTCGTCATCAGCGAATGGTCGGTCACCGGCGACGAAGGTCGCGTGCTTTCGCCGGACGGCGGAAATGCGAAGCTCACGAATCAAGCGCGTGCGGAGAACGGCTGGAATTGGTTGGGCGAGCACGTTCCCCAGACTCTTCTGTTCTTCGGCGCGTTGACGGGCATGATCGCGCTCGGATCGAAGAAAGGCGTCATCCGTTGGCTCGGTGTCGCGTTCGGACTGGTTGCGCTCGTGCTCTGCGCCGGACTCGCGATGAAGAGCCTCGGTGATTTCGTCGATGCGCGTGACGGACGTCTTCTCGAATACATGGCCCCGGTCGTGGCGGCCGGATCGAAGGTGACCATCGAGCTTTCCAATCTCCCTGCATGGCGGGCGAACGTCGGATTCATCGTGTGGATCCTGATCATCGGAGCGGTGGGTGCCGCTGTTGCCGCGAAGGTGATGAAATCCGGTCTGCTCGGATTGCTCGCGCCCGTGCTGCTCACGGCAGGTGTCCTATCCATCCACGGAGGAGCGGTGCTGTTTTTCGTCGCCGCTGGATTGATGATTTTGACATGGTGGATTCCACGGCTCCGCATTGCATGGAGAAACCGAAAGATGGACCGCGTGGCACAAGCCGTCGCCATGATCGCGCTGATGCTTCTCGGAGCAGGCCGTTCGGACGCCGCGACGAAAGCCGCCGAATCGATGATCCATGAATGGCGCATCCAGGACGGACGCCTCCAGGGAATCATCGATGTGACCGTGCGCGGTGCCGCAGGGGATCGCTTCCTCCTGCTCACCGATCCGTCGGTGCTGAGACGATTCGATGCCGGCGCGTCCGGCGGGATGAAGGTCGTCAAGGCCGTGGCTGACGGTGCGCCGGTCTATTTCGTCGAACTGGAAAGCGAAGGATCGGCTTCGGGAAAAGTTGAATTCGAAATGCCGCTCGCGGATCCGTCGAAGGGATGGAAGGTTCCCGGCGGTCCGGCCGTCATGCGTCGTGTTGATCTCCGATGGAATGAACCCGGCTGGGAGTTTTTCTCCGAAGACGCGGCGGGTGTTGCCATTCCGGCGGGACTGGCGGCGGATGAAAGCGGGGCCGTCATGATTCTCAATCCATCGGAGACCGCGGTCATCGCGGCGCGGCCGAAACAACGCAACGCATCGAAAGAAGAAACGCGTTACTTCGCGGAAATCTCCAATCTCTTCCTGCCCGGTCCGGGCGTCGTTGCGGGCAGGCATCGCATCGCCATCCGTCCTTCGCAAGGCCGCGTCTCGTCGCTCGTGATGCAGGTGCCGGAAGGTTTCACCGTCAGCGATGTCACCGAAGGTCCGGTGCGCACGTGGAGGTTCGATCCCGGAAAACGTGAACTCAGGGTCGCGCTGGAACCGGCGCAGGAGCAGGCATTTTCCCTCATGGTGGAAACGCAGCGCGGGGCGGGCGCCTTGCCCGTCGGGCTCACGCTCGAGCCGATGCGCCTGTCCGGCGCTGCGGGTGAGGTGGGTTTGCTCGCCGTCGGTTTCGGCGAGGAAGTGCAGGCGGAATCGATGGTTCCGGAAGGCCTTTCAAAGGTGAATCCGGAGGACTTCCCCCTTGCCGGAGATCGCCGCGGATGGACGGTTCTTCATGCGTTCCGATATGGGGCCGATGCGGCGAAACTGAAAGTCAACGTCGCCGCCGTGGCTCCCGAAGTGCGCGCTGAATCGTGGCAGCTGGTTTCGCTAGGAGAAGACCGGCTGGTGATCGCCGCGGACCTCGTCGCGAACATCACCCGTGCCGGTGTGTTCCGTCTCGCCGTGTCCGTGCCGGATGGATTGGAAATCGAAAGCGCGACCGGTGAAAGCCTCAGCCATTGGACGGAGAGCGGCAAAGGCAAGGACCGGACCGTGACCCTGCATCTCACCGGGCGGACGATGGGTCGGCAGGCGTTTCATCTCACACTCGCCGGTCCCGCCACGGGTGCGTCGGCTTCATGGAGCATGCCGAGGATTTCGCTGAAGGAAGCATCCAGGCAAACCGGTGTGGTCACGATCGTTCCCGAACGCGGCCTGCAGGTGCGGGTGGTCAACCGGGTGAATATTTCGCCGATCGATCCGCGCGAGCTTTCCGGAGGACCTCAGGAAGCGGCGAAAGCGGCGGCGCGTCCGGGAGCGCTTGCCTACCGTCTGTTGCAGGCGGACTGGTCGCTCGATCTCGCCATCAGCAAACTGGATCCATGGGTAACCGCGAAGGTCCTTCATGAGGCGACCCTGCGCGAAGGCCAGATCCTTTCGCGGATCTCGCTCGGCTACCGCATCGAGAATTCCGCCTTGAAAGCCCTCCGCGTCCGCATTCCGGGGCTCGATCCCGAAGCGGCGGCGACGGTGCGTGCGACCGGCCCGGCGGTGGCGGATTTCGTGCCCGTTGCCGGCGAGGAAGGGCTTTGGGAAATCCGCTTCCAGCGCGGCGTCGCGGGAGAGACGACCGTCGACATCGAGTATCAGCGCCGCAGCGGGACGACGGGCAACGAATTGCTGGTCCCGGTGGTGCCCGAGCAAGTACGGCAGATCTCGTATTTCGCCGCAGTCCGTGCCGGCGGCAGGCTCGAGGTCGCGGTGGAAACGGCTCCGCGGGGCTGGCAGCGTGTCGATTGGCCGGTGGTCCGCGCCGCGGTCGGTGCGATGGCGGGCCGCGAGGTGCCTGCGATGGCCTTCCGCGTCGCCGATCCCGAAGGCCCGCTGTCGATCGCGCTCAAACGCCATGGACTCGCAGGTTCGGAGCGGTTCCGCGTTTCTTCAGGGGTGCTCACCAGCCTCGTTTCCCCGGAAGGCAACGCCATCACCGCGGTGGATCTGCGGATGGGTGTCACGGCGAAAGGCAGCCTCAGCCTGCGCCTGCCGAAAGGTGCCGGACTTTTCAATGTGATGGTGAATGGCGAAGCGGCGGCCTTGGTCAGGCAAGGGGACGCCTGGCTGTTCCACATCCAGCCTCAGCCGGAGGAAAGCACGCCCGCTTCGCTGCGCTTCGTCTACTCGGCCGGTGACAGCGAAGGCCGGTTGGAAGGACCCCGCCTGGAGGTGCCGGATGAGGATCTCAAGGTGCCCATGGAAAACCTGAGCTGGCGCGTGCTCGTGCCGGAGGGTTGGAAACTCTCGGCGCGCGGAGGCGATTTCGATCTCAAGGATTCGATCAGCATGGGCATGTTCCGGCTTGAGGACTACCAATCGTTCGTCAGCAACAAGCGTGCGGAGGATTCCGCCAGCGCCGCCGCCATGCTCGATCAGGCGAACGCCTGGCTCCGCCAGGGCGATCAGGAACGCGCGAGCGTCGCGCTTGGCAATGCGGTGAACCGCAACCTGCTCGACGAAGCGTCGAACGAAGATGCGCGCGTCCAGCTCCGTGCCCTCAAGACGCAGCAGGCGGTGCTCGGCATCAATACGCGTCGTCAGAAGCTCGTGCTCGACCAGAACCCCGCTCCGGGTGAGAAGGACCAGCTCGAGAAAGCGGCCGAAGCCAATCCGGTGCTGCGTGGCGGTGTGAACTACGATCCCAAGGAGTTCGACCGCTTCACCGCGGGCAACACCGCCGATGAAAACGCGGCGCTCAAGGAAATCGCCAACCGCATCGTCACGCAGCAGCTCGCCGTGGAACCGGCTCCCGCCGCACTCGATGTGACCCTGCCGGAACAGGGAGAGGTCGTCACTTACGTCCGCGGGGTTCAGACCGATGGCGGACGCGCGATGGGAATCGATTTCAAGCTCCGCAAGGAAAACCGCGGCGGCTGGTGGATCGGTGTCATCGCCTGCACGCTCGCCGCCGTGCTCGTGTTGAGCCGACGGGAGCAGGCGCGCATCTGATGATCTTCAACATCAACCGGCGGGCGGGATTTCGCGGCTGCGGAGACGCGCGTGCACCTGCGTGAATTCGGCGCCGAAAAACAGAATGATGGAGGAGTAGTAGACCCAGAGCAGGATCACCACCAGTGATCCCGCGGAACCGTAACTCGACGAAGTCGCCTCGCGGCCGAGATACCAGCCGAGGAAAAATTTTCCGATGACGAAAAGCAGGGCGGTCACCAAGGCCCCTTCCCGGACGTCCCTCCATTCGATCCCGGCATCGGGCATGATCTTGAAAATCGCACCGAACAGGACCGCGACGATGCAGAAGGAAACGATGCTCCCGACCAGCGCCCAGATGGCCGGATGGATGGGGAGCAGATCGCCGAGCGAATCATGCGCCGCTTGCAGGGAGGTGGTGAGAACCAGTGAAACGAGCAGCAGGAAGCCCGAACCGAGAACCATGGCATAGGAAAGGAAGCGGTTGCGGAGCATGCGCTT
>DATLIO010000570.1:0-2460 GCA_035539355.1 Luteolibacter sp. | reverse complement strand
TTGCAGCACCGTTTGCTCAGCAGGCAGGTTGCCGGAGATCGCGAGGTCGAAGCGATCGATCGAGCCCCAGTCCGGAGCCGGCTTCGCCGCCGCCACATCGGGATGTTTCTTCGCGTACTCCGGCTCGATGATGAAGTCGGAAGCCTGCAGCACGATATCCTGCCATTCGGTGCTCTTGTAGAACGGAGCCAGGTTTTTGCTCCGGTAGGTCACGCCGGATTTCGTTCTCGCGGTGAAGTAGGAATCCTTCGCGGTCGATCCATCGCCTTTGACGGTGAAGCCGACACCCGAGAAATCCGCCGCTTTCGCGCCCGCGGGTACTGTCACCGGAACCGCGATGTCCCCGAAAAATTCGCCATTCACCTTGCCGTACTGCACGCGGAGACCTTCCTCGGATTCGTCCGCTTTCTTTTCCCATGAAACGGTCCAGGTCTCTCCGCCATCGGTGGACTTGTAGACCTTCCCACCCGGGCTGGCGGCGTAGAGGTTCTTGCCGTTCACCGGATCCACGGCCAGCGCGCGCACGCTCTTGTTGCGCTCCGCAGTGATGCGAAGCTCCTTCTTGCCGGTATTTGGAAGTGTCTTCCAATTCTCCCCGGCGTCGGTGCTCTTGCTGACCCCATCCTCGGTCACCGCGTACACCGTCTGCGGATTCGAGCGATCTACGGCGATCGAGTAAACGGCATAGGAAACGAGGCCGTTGTTGATCATTTTCCACTGCTTGCCGTGGTCATCCGTCCGGTAGATCCCGCCGACATCGCCGCCGAGGTAGATCGTGCCCTCTCGCGTGGGGTGGAATGCCGCAGCCCAGAAGAAGCCGCCGCCACCCCAGCCGGATTGTTCCCATTTCGCTTCCGCGGCACCGGCCGTGCCGTGGGAGAGTATCGCGGCTGCCAGCAGCAGGCCGCTTTTGAGAGGTTTCGGGAGATTTCGGATCGAAAGCATGATGGTTCGGTTTTGGGGATTCCGTCGGGAAAAGGCGTAACCCTGCGGGAGTCAGTGTTCTTTCACGCACACCCGATGAAGTCGTGTCACTTGTCCATATGGCCAATGCGTGGGTTTTGCGAGGGTCAGCTCGCATGAAAGCGGAGGTTCCCGAGCTCTTGGCGTCGTTCTTGACTGTTCGAATGGGATGACGTGATGATCGCCTTCTCATGCTGTTTCGGGATGCCGCTCTGAAAAACCGCACGCTTGTGTTCGCACAAGACGATGTGGTGATTCCGGCGGGTTTCGCCAGTGCCCATGCCCATACCGCTTCCGACCACCATCGGTGGTCGCATTGAGAGGCGTTGGAGTTGTTTTCTGATTTTCCGCGCCCGGCATGATCGTTTCGGGTGTGCGCTCATGTCGTTGGAAATTACACCCGGCAACCTATCCAATATGACATTGAGCCCTATTGAAACCGACGACAGGAAACCTGTGATTGATATCTTCAACCACTATATCGAAAGCAGTTTCGCCGCCTACCTCGACCAACCTGTTCCTTATGGTTTTTTCGACACCTTGATGCACCTCTGCGGGGACTTACCTTCATTCGCGGCCAGAAACGACGCGGGTGAGTTGGTGGGCTTTGGTCTGCTGAGGCCCTATCACCCATCGGCTGTCTTTGCCAAGACGGCGGAGATCACCTATTTCCTCCGGCTTGGTGAAACTGGCAACGGAATCGGCAGGAAGCTGCTTGATGCGCTGTTGTCGGCCGCCCGCGAGCGAGGTCTCACCTCCATTCTGGCCAGCGTCTCTTCCGCGAACGAGGGAAGCATCCGCTTCCATGAGAAGAACGGTTTCGTCCGATGCGGAAATTTTTGCCGGATTGGCGAAAAGAAAGGCCGCACTTTTGATGTGGTTTATCTGCAGAAAGTGCTCTGAGAGCTGATGGAAACTTCTGATGAGGCGGGTGGCTGCGTGCCGCCCGCCTCGAAATCCGAACGGATGATTGACGTCCGGACGACGGTATCCACCATCACGCGACTCACTCGTTCTCACTGTATCCAATGGCTGAAAAGACACGTTTCCACTTCACCGGCATCTGTGGCACCGCCATGGGCGCTGTCGCCGCAGCCATGAAACAGCGCGGATTCACGATCACCGGATCGGACGCCGCCGTTTATCCGCCGATGTCGGATTTCCTTCGCAACCAGGGAATTACCATCGCCGAGGGTTATAAGGAGGAAAACATCCCGGCCGATGCGGATGTAGTCATCATCGGCAACGCGATTTCCCGTGGCAACCCGGAGGCGGAAGCCGCGCTCGACCGCAAGCTGCTCTACCATTCCCTGCCGGAGGTGATGAAGGAGTTCTTCCTCCGCGGAAAACGGAACCTCGTGGTGTCCGGCACCCACGGCAAGACGACGACTTCCTCGATGCTGGCCTCGGTCCTCCGCGACGCGGGGCGCGACCCCGGCTTCATGATCGGCGGCTTGCCAAAAAACCTCGGTTGCGGCGCGTATTTCCCGAACTCGG
>DATLIO010000569.1:0-6941 GCA_035539355.1 Luteolibacter sp. | reverse complement strand
GAATCATGGATCGAGCGCCCCGCCCAAACGCGGCCGTTGATCCGCATGGGTTGTCTTCCCGCGGGATGGAGGTCGATCACTCCGGAGCCATCGGCCGTGGAACTGATGGAGCCGAAGCTGAAACGATCTTCCTCACGACGGCTCCGGAAATCATCGATCCGGAAAACGAAGTCGGAAATGAACCGTGCCTCCCCGGGGGATATCTCGATGATGTCCAATTTCCTGCCGATGCGATCCGCAAAAGGATTTCGTCCGACGACCCCGTTGGTGTTGGTTTCCGAGTGGAAGATAAATGGCCGGTCCACTCCGAAGCGGATCGCGGTGACCGAGGTGCTCAGGGAATAACACCCTGAGGATGTCCAATCATAAACGATCCAGCCCGATTCCGGAGTTTGGGGATTCTCCCTTTCCTGCCTCGGTTTTCCCGAAACATTCCGATTGGCCTGCACGAAGGCGATTGCGGCTTCGTGCGGATCTTTCATCCAGTGATTCTCAGGGAAGGAATTGGGAGTCGGATCATCCTTCTGAAAGGAATCCCGAGCCGTCCGTCCTCCCATGAAGAGGT
Source organism: Luteolibacter sp. (assembly GCA_035539355.1). GTDB lineage: Bacteria > Verrucomicrobiota > Verrucomicrobiia > Verrucomicrobiales > Akkermansiaceae > Luteolibacter. The sequence goes on along the minus strand of DATLIO010000569.1, from coordinate 6,376 downwards.
CGATTTCCTCATCGCTCCTGCCTTTGAGCGATTCGTATCGAAACGGGCCATCCTGCTTCGGGAGCATCGAGAGGAGGAGCCCGGCTCCAGCCAGTAAGAGAAGGCCTGCGATTTTCATAGGGTTGAGAAGGTTGGGAAGATCGCACGCAAGCGGTTCACTCACGTTCCCATTTCAAAAGCCACGGGTCGTTGGTTTTGTCCTGAAATTGTTTAAGTGACAACTTGAGGGATTCAAGTGTTTCACGGTGTTCGGGTTTTCCGGCGAGGTTGTTGAATTCCCACGGATCGGCTTCGGTGTCGTAGAGCTCGAATCGGGGCCGGTTGAGATAGCTGTCCACGGTTCGTCCGCCATAAGGGGTTTCCGGTCCCTGTTTGAGGCATTCCTGCCAGGAAGGGGCTTCCCAGAGATCGGAGGCGAAAGGAAAGGGTAGTCCGTTCGCGATGTTGAGGATGAGTTTGTATTTCCCCTCGCGGACGGATCGCATGGGATAATACATCGTCGATTCGTGATACGTGTGGGATGCGGTCGAGTTCTTCCATTCGGCCGAGGAAGATTGGCTCAGGATGGGCAGCCACGAACGACCGTGATAGCGGGCGAATTTCGGTCCGGCGTTCTCCTGGTTGGGAACAGGCGGAACCGGTGCGAGTTTCTTCGGCGCCTGCTTTTCGGGATCGTAGCCTTGGGCGAAGTCGAGCAACGACGGAGTGATGTCGGCGTGGGTGATGACCGCATCGCTGGTGATCCCCCGTTTCGTTTCATAGGGATTTCTCACGAGGAAAGGCACTCGGAGACCCGAATCATAGACGTTGGTCTTTGCTCCGGCGAAAGCCATGCCGTGGTCCGAGGTGAAGACGATGAGGGTTTCATCCCACAGGTTCGCTTTCTTCAGATGTTCGAAAAGCCGGGCGACGCCACGATCGACGCGCGTGATCGACTGGTAGTATTGGGCGATTTCGGCGCGCGCCGAAGGGATGTCGGGCAGGAAAGGTGGTACGACGACCTTCGTGGGGTCGTAGATGACTTCATCGATTCCGGGATAGGACTTCTTGTCGGAGAGGTTGCCGAACAGGTTCGGCCGGAGTGGGGATGATTCGTCGAAACCGCCGCTGCGATGGGGATCCGTCGTGCAGTAGTAGAGGAAGAACGGTTTCGATGGATCGGCGTTGATGAAATCCGCGGCATCGTTGGAGAGTTTGACCGTGTTCTTTCCGCCGTTGATGAAGGTTTCAAAATCGAACGCGGACCGGGGTGCGACGTGGTATTTCCCGGCGACGGCGGTCCGGTATCCGAGCTGCCGGAGCTGGTTCGGCAGGGAGACGGCGGCGATGTTCGGATAGGCGGCCGCCTTGTGGGGACCGTGGGCCAATCCATACTGTCCGTTCGTGTGGTTGTGCAGGCCGGAAAGGATGACCGCACGGCTGGGAGAGCAGCTTGCGGTGGTCGCGAAGGCATTCGTGAAACGGGTGGCATCGGCGGCGAGCGCATCGAATGCGGGGGTCTGGATGGCGGTATTGCCATAGCATCCGAGATCGGGGCTCTGGTCGTCGGTGACGATGAGAACGATGTTCCGCGGAGCCGCCGAGAGCGGGAGAAGTGACAACAAGATGAATGCAAGGATCTTCACGGTTCCGGATCTAACCCGCCATCGGAGGAAATGACACGAATTTTTCGGACGACAGTCCGGACGAATTCGGGTATCGCCCTTTGCGTGAGGTTGCTTTCCCCCGGCATACTTGCTGCGAGTCTGGTCTTGTGTGCCGGCGTATCTTCCTTGCACGGGCTGCAAATCCACGGGTATTCGCCGCAAAGGCACGACCGTCTGGTGCAATTTCCGGGGGCTCCCGTCTATGCGCAGACCCCGGCATTGAATCCGGGCTTCCTCGAAAACGCGGCCCTGTTCAGAGGGATCGGCTGGCCCGCCCATGCGACCGATTGGACAAGGCAGATGGCTCTCGTTTCCCCGAGGCATTTCGTCTATGCGACGCATTACCCGCTGGGGGCCGACTGGCGGATCGCGTTTCTCGGGGCGGATGGAAACCAGCACACGTTCGGCATCGCGAGCCAGACTCCGGTGGTGAACCAACTGGGGCAGACCACCGACCTGATGTTGTGCACGCTTTCGACGGCGATTCCATCGTCACTCGGGATCCCGTCTTTCCGGGTTCTGAATCTGCCGACGGAGGCCGAGTATGAGACCAAGCAACTCACGGTTGGCGGCGGTTTCGTGAGGTTCGGAAGAATGCCGGTGCATGGATTCAAGACCCTCGTCAACGATCCCGGATTCGACACCACGCGGTTCCTGCATTTCGATTTCCATCCCGAATCAGCGGCATTGGATCGTTGTTATTACCAGGGCGGCGATTCAGGAGCTCCGTCGTTCATCATGACGGCCGGGGAAGCGGCTCTCGTTGGCACTGCCAGCGGACGTGACCCGATCAATGCCCAAGGCCAGATCGATCCGCAGAACCAACAAGGGCGATATCGAAATTACATGGCATTCATTCCGGCATATCTCAATGAGCTGGATGCCTTGATGGAAGGTCACGGATATCACATCAGACGGGTGAATGCAGCGGCGACGTCAACGGGGGCGACCCTCTCGCCGACGGGAAGCCTGAGGAGAATGAAGGCTGGATCGGTTGTGGTCGCCTTGGCGAACCAAGGAAGCGCGGCGGCCCACAACGTCGTGGTGCGGCTGGTGTTCTCAGCGGCACCCGCAACGGTTGCGGGGACGGGTTGGATTTGTGATGCGGAATCACCACTCGTTTGGAACTGCCGTCGTGGGGGATTGGCGGGGGCGCAGCAAAGTGTGATCCATGCTTCGTGGACGATGCTTCCCGCAAGTGCGTCACTTTCGATTTCCTCAACGAGAAGCCACGACGGATCGGCGGCGCAGGAGACGAATGTCACGCTGCCGCTGCTGGAAACCTACACCTCATGGATCCAGGGAGCGCAGGACACGGCCCAGTCAAGCGACCCGGATCGGGACGGGATTTCGAATCTGCTCGAGTATGCGTCGGGAGGTTCGCCATCGACTCCTTCCCAGATCGCCCAGGCAGGACACCGGCAGTTGCCCCGTGTCGAACGGTCGGGAAACCGGGTGCGCGTGAGGTTCCCGAGACGGACGGATGCGGCCGCGCGCGGGTTGAGCGATGTGATCGAATATTCCCCGAATCTCGGATCGGCGTCATGGCAAACATCCCCACCGGGAGGAACGACGGTCACAGCGGGCCCGTTTTCGCCGGATTCCGATGGCTTCGAAGAGGTGACCGTCGATCTGCCTGTGGCCCAGGGACCTTGTTTCGTGAGACTGCGCACGACCCTGACCGAATAAGGCGACGGAGATCGCGAAGGATTTTGACGCCGGGACGATCCGGTTGTTAGGTTGGGCCGATGGCATCGGGTCCATGGTCTCCGCTCAAACTTCCGTTGTTCCGCGCGTTGTGGCTCGGCAGCGTGGTTTCGAACATCGGGACCACGATGAACGACACCGCGGCGGTGTGGACGATGACCACGCTGAGCAGCTCGCCGTTCATGATTTCGCTGATGCAGACGATGTCGAGTCTGCCGCTGTTCCTGTTCGCCCTTCCGGCGGGCGCGTTGGCGGATCTGGTGAACCGGCGGCAGTTGATCATCATCGCGCAGGCGGGGGCTTTGCTGACGGCCGTGGGGATGGCTTTCCTCGCGTGGCGGGGAATGCTGACGCCGCCGTTGCTGCTGCTGGCGACCTTCCAACTCGGATTGGCGGCGGCGTTCACGACACCGGCATGGCAGGCTCTGGTGCCGGAAATCGTCGGCAAGGAAATGCTTTCACCGGCGATCGCCCTGAGCGGCGTGGGCTATAACATCGCCAGGGCGTTGGGGCCGATCGCAGGCGGTCTTCTGGTCGCCACGATGGGCCCGTTTCCGGTGTTCCTGCTCAACGCCGTCTCTTTCGGTGCGATCATCTTCGTGATGACGCGCGGTGAATACATCGCTTCGCCGCGCAGCGCGCAACGCGAGCAGATGCTGGGGGCGATGACCGCCGCGATCCGCTATGCGAGCCACGCGCCGCCGATGCAGGCGGTGCTGCTGCGGGGCGGCGCGCACATGTTCGCGGCGGTGGCACCGGTGGTGTTGCTGCCGATCATCGTGAAGTCGAAAGGCTGGCACGCGGCGGACTTCGGGATCATGATGGGTTTCTACGGTGCGGGGGCGATCGTCGTGGCGCTGACCCTCCTGCCCAAACTGAGATCACGGTTCAGTCTGGATCAGACGCTCGTGATCGCCGGGATCGGCTCCGCGCTGTCGACGGCGGGACTGGCGTTCGCTTCGGGGAAAATCTCGATGGCGGTCGCGCTGGTTTTCATCGGTGGCTTCTGGATCACGGGGCTGAACACCTTCGCGTATGCTTCCCAGAATGCGTTTCCGAACTGGGTGCGGGCGCGCAGTTCGGCGATTTATCTGGTGGTGATGCAGGGAGCGTTCGCCGCGGGCGCGATCGCATGGGGAAGGCTCACGGGACATTCCGGCATCTTCACTTCATTGATCGTTGCAGCGTGTTGGTTGTTGGTGAGCGCGGTGCTGGGTTACCGTTTCCGCCCGATCAGCCATCTGGAAAAGCTCGATCTCACGCCGTCCGGCCATTCACGGCACGAGGATGCGCATGCGCTGCTCCAGGAACCGGCGCCCGAAGACGGGCCGATCCTCGTCGCGATCGAGTATCGGATCGATCCCGGGCAAGCGGTCGCGTTCCGTGCGGCGATGTATCATCTCCGGGAAATCCGTCTTCGCGATGGAGCTTTCCGATGTTCGTTGTTCGAGGATCTGGGGGACCCATCGGTTTACCGGGAAACATTCCTGGTGGGTTCGTGGGCGGAGCATCGCCGCCAGCATGAACGGGCCACCGTGGAGGACCGCCGCATCGAGGAAATCGTGACAGCATTCCACATCGGTCCCGAGCCGCCGGTGGCGCGGCATTTCCTCATGCGGAACCTGCGCGAGAGGAAAACGTGACGGTCCGGTCAGAGGATGCGGATGCAGCACGGATACCGGTACCATTCACCGCGGTTCGCGGCGACGCAGGCCATGATTTCAGCGACCAGGATCAAAATCGGAAAGACCATGAAGATCGGGAACAGGAGGAAGATTCCCGTGCCAAGGGTGACGAGTGCGATGACCACCGATGCGATGACGACGATCAGCGAAACCAGGAACATGGTGATCTGGAAATTCAACGCCTCTTTGCCGTGATGGTTCACGAACGGTGAGGTGTCCTTTTTGACGAGCCAGAGGATCAAAGGTCCGATGAAGCCCGTGAGGATGGTCAACAGATGGCAGAGCATCGCCATGCTGCGGTCATCCGCGGTGGTTGGAGGATGATGGCCATGAGGCACGCCCAATTGCATCGGTATGGGCGGCGGCGCTGCCGGGATGGGTGGGGGAGACTGGCTGTAGTAGGGATTCTCCTGTTCCATGGTTACGGGGCCTGTATGAATTTGACGAGATCGGCGCGGCATTTCACGAGATCCGGCGGATTCAGATAAAACATATGTCCCGCGTCATAGGAAGTGAACTCGAAGTTTTTCCGGAGAGGGGCGGGCAGATCGAGCATGTGGCGGATCGAATAGGCCATGCCTTCCGGCGGAGTGGCGAGATCGGTGTGGCCGCCCATGACAAGCACCTTGAGATGCGGGTTATCCTTGATGGCTTCGGAAAGTTTGCCGCTCAGGTTGAGGATCTCGTTGTCGGAGTTCCAGTTCCATGGCTGGACCTTCGAGGTCAGGATCTCGTAAGGCTGGTCTTCCTTCCAGCCGAGATCCCTGCCGAGGTAATCGAGCATCGCGGTTGAGAACGCGCCGTAGGCGAGCGCGTAGGAAGGATCCTGTTCCGCATAGGCGGCGCTGAGGTCGGCGTTGTCCCAGGCGACCCGCGAATCGAAACGTCCGATCACTTTCCGTTCCTTGCGGAGGAGTTCCACGCGGAAAACGAACGGGCTCATCCGCAGGTCGTGGGCCAGCCAGACATCGGCCGCGATGCCGGTGTAGGAAGCGAGCTGGTCGGCGATTTTCGTCGCGGACGCTGGATCGAGTGACGTTCCCTCGAGAAGGGCGGCGGAGTATTCCGAAAACGCGAACCGGGTGCTGTCGGCGATCAGCTTCTGTTTGTCGCCTTTGATTTTTCCGTGATGGAGGGCGGTGCCGGTGAAGGCGGGGAGATAAACGGAGTAGGAGAGGTTGTCGCCCTGATTGGTCTGGATGGTGCGGAAATCCAGCAGCGTCGAAAGCATGATCACGCCGTTGAGGGACATGCCATATCTCGATTGGAGATGATCCGACAGACCCGCGGCACGGACGCCGCCGTAGGATTCTCCGAGCAGGAATTTCGGCGATGCCC
>DATLIO010000568.1:0-4022 GCA_035539355.1 Luteolibacter sp. | reverse complement strand
ATGAGCGCCTCATGGACGTCGTGCGCCATCCGGCTGGCATCGCCGCAGACGTAGAAGTGAGCGCCTTCCTCGAGCCATGCGTAGATCTCCTTCGCGTTCGCGATGATGCGGTCCTGGACGTAGATCTTTTCCGGCTGGTCGCGGGAGAAAGCGACGTCGAGTTTGGTCAACGCACCGCTCTTGAGATGGTCCTGCCACTCGAGTTGGTAGAGGAAATCGAAGAGGTAATGCTGGTCGCCGAAGAACAACCAGTTCTTGCCCGTGCTGCCGAGCGCGGAGCGGTGTTCGATGAACGAGCGGAACGGCGCGACACCGGTTCCCGGTCCGACCATGATGACCGGCGTGTGGCCGTCGGCTGGCAGGCGGAAGTTTTTGTTCGGCTGGACGAACAGCGAGACATTGCTGCCCGGCTTCGCGAAATCGGCGAGGTAGGTCGAGCAGACGCCCTTGCGTTTGCGGCCGTTGCTTTCGTAACGGACGGCGGCGACGGTGAGATGGACTTCGTCCGGATGCGCGAGCGGGCTCGAGGCGATCGAGTAAAGGCGCGGCGGCAGCTTGCGGAGGATGCCGGTCAGCGCTTCGGCCGACAGACCTTTCGGGGCGAAATCTTCGATCGCATCGACGATTTCACGGCCGTGGTTGTAATCCTTGAGCTTCTCCTTGGCATCGTCCGCGAGGAGTTCCTTGAGCGAAGCCGAATCGGCGGCTTCGGCGAGTTTCGTCAGCACGGCGCGGGAAAGCGCGGTGATGTCGTAGTCCTCACGCAGCGCGTCCGCGAGCAGCTTCTTGCCGACGTTCTTCACTTCGACTTCTTCGGTGCCCTTGAGCTTCGCAGCCTTGATGATGTCGGCGACGACATCCGGCGCGTTGAAAGGAACGACCGCGAGCGCATCGCCCGGTTCGTAGGTCAGGCCGGAACCCGCGAGCGAGAACTCGACGTGGACGGTTTCCTTCTTCGTGCCTTCGCCGTTGAGAAGCACGTTATCGAGGATTTCCGACGGGAAAGGGTTCTTCTTGCCGTATTCGATCGCCGCGACCGGAGCAGGCGCGCTGAAAGCGACCGGATGCGCTTCGAAAGTCGGTGCGAGACCTTTCAACGCGGCGTCGAGCCATGCGCTGAACGGTTCCTCGTAATCGACATCGCAGTCCTGGCGCGGATTCACACGGCTCGCGCCGAGTTTTTCCAGACGTGCGTCGACGTCCTTGCCGGTCTGGCAGAATTTTTCGTAGGAAGTGTCACCCAACGCGCAGACCGAGAAACGCACGGTGCCGAGCGCGAGATCCGCCGCCATGAACTCCTTGTAGAAAGCGGTCGCGGTTTCAGGTGGTTCGCCATCGCCCCAGGTGGAGACGATCACAAGCAGGTTCGCGATCTTGGAAAGGTCGGCCGGTTTGATGTCCGACATGTTTTTCATCACTGCCTGGAAGCCGCGTTTCTTGGCTTCTTTCACGGCGCGATCGGCCAGAGTCTCGGAATTTCCGGACTCGGTGCCATACACCACGGTCAGTTTCGCGGAAGGTGCCGGTGCCGGCCCCGCGGAAGGAGCGGACACAGCAGACCCGGCGGCGGCCAAATAACCGCTCAGCCAGCTCTTCTGTGTGGGATCGAGACTGACAATGATGGATTCCAACGCTTTGCGTTGGTCTGGGGTAAACGGCGCGTGCTCAGGCAGCATATTCCTTAGTTCCTTACCTCTTTTTATGAGGTTTCCGGGAGAAAATGGGGGCAATTTGCTCCAAACGCAACATTTAATATCCCTCCCGACCCCTACACTGACCTGAAAAATTGCTAGATACAGAATGCGGATGGCGTAGAAACGCGCCTATGCTTAAAACCTGCCGCTGGGGCTTGCTCGCCCTGATTTCCGCTTCGGCCTCCGCCGAAATCACGCTCGCCCCTCTGTTTCAGGACGGTGCGGTCCTCCAACGCGAAAAGCCCGCCCCGGTCTGGGGCAAGGCGACACCCGGCAAAGGAGTGACCGTCACTTTCGCGGGCCAGACGAAAAAAACCACCACCGACCCCGCCGGTCGCTGGCGGATCGACCTCGACGCGCTCGCCACCAGCGCCGAAGGACGGTCGCTTTCCGTGACCGAGGACGGCCTGCCCGCGACCGAGGTGAAAAACGTGCTCGTCGGTGAAGTCTGGCTCGGCAGCGGCCAATCGAACATGGAGTGGACGGTCAACAACACGACCGAGGAAAACAAAGCCGTCGCCGCGAAAGGCCCGGTTCCCCTGCTCCGCCTGTTCCAGGTTCCGAAAAAGGTGAACAACCGCCGCCAGGACACGGTGAACGCCAAGTGGACCGAGGCCAATCCGCAGACGTCCGCGGGATTTTCCGCCGTCGGCTATTTCTTCGGCAAATTCCTGACCGAGGAACTCAAGGTTCCGGTCGGCATCATCCACAGCTCGTGGGGTGGATCGCGGATCGAGCCCTGGTGGGCGGACGAAGGCCTCAAGGAAGTGCCGGAACTCGCGGCGCTCTATCAGGACCGGATCAAGAAGCAGCCCGGATTTCCCGAATACGACAGCGCGTTCAAGAAATACATCGGCGATGTGAAAACCTGGACCGGCGTCGCGGAAGCGTCGCTCGCCAGCGGAGCGACCGTGCCTGACATGCCCACCGGCCCCGAATTGCTCAAAGCCGGTTCCGGAGCGGAAACGGGAACTTATCAGGCGATGATCCACCCGCTCGTCCCCTACGCGCTGCGCGGCTTCCTCTGGTATCAGGGCGAATCGAACTCCGGCGAAGGCATGGCCTACACCACGAAACAGAAAGGCCTCCTCGCCGGCTGGCGGAAAATGTTCAACGCACCGGACGCTCCGTTCCTCTACGTCCAGCTCGCGCCTTATTTCTACAATGAAGGCGCCGACAAGGTGATCCCGCAATTCTGGTGGGCGCAGCAGGCCTTCCTCGAAGTCCCCCACTCCGGCATGGCCGTGACCAACGACATCGGCAATCCGAAGGACATCCATCCGAAGGAGAAAATGGAAGTCTCCCGCCGTCTGTTCCTGTGGGCGATGGCCGACACCTACGGCAAGAAGGACACGATCTATTCCGGTCCGCTTTTCAAAGGCTACAAGGTGACGGACAAAGGCATCGAGATTTCCTTCAACCACACCGGCGGCGGTCTCTCGACGCGTGACGGCAAGGCACCGACGCTTTTCGAAATCGCAGGCTCAGATGCCCAGTTCGAACCCGCCACGGCCACCATTTCCGCCGATGGCAAAACGATCCTCGTCACCAGTGACAAGATCGCCAAACCGGATCGCGTCCGTTTCGCATGGTCGCAGGTCGCTTCGCCGAACCTGATGAACAAGGAAGGCCTTCCTGCCGGTGCGTTCTACACACACTACCCGGTCGATCCATCACTCGGAAACAACCTGCTCAAAGGCAAACCCCACAAATCGAGCCATCCGAACACCTTCGGCTGGGATCTCGGCCTGACTGACGGCGGATGGGGCACCCACGCTCCTACCGCCTACGCGACCGATCCATCGCCAACCTTCCCGAAGAACGTCACGCTCGATCTCGGTTCCGCCCAGGACGTGCAGAACATCATCTACGGCACGCCTTCGATCGGTGCGACCAAGACCGTCGCCATCTCGGTCAGCGAGGACGGCCAGAATTTCACCGAAGTCGGCCGCAACGATTTCCCCGTGAAAAAAGCCGGCCGCGCCGAAGCACGCTTCGCTCCGAAGAAAACCCGCTTCATCCGCGCGACCTTCCTCGCCATGCATCCGCAGCAGGATGACTTCGGCACCGGCTTCGCCTTCCTCTCGGAAATCGAAGCCTACGGACCGACGAAGTAAAGACTCAGCTACGTCTTCCCATCCCTCTGCCGAAAGGCGATGAAACTCAGAACGGCGATACTCCTGTGCCTGTCCGTGATCGGCTTGATCGTAATTATCGGATGGGCACTCCTTCGCCATTTGTTTGGAGGATGGGACGACGATTCGGAATGGAGTCGAGATTATCGCCCAGAAGGCATCTATCTGGAAGATCTGATTCAGAAAGGATATC
>DATLIO010000567.1:0-4219 GCA_035539355.1 Luteolibacter sp. | reverse complement strand
GTTTCCTCCCAGCTTTCAGGCAGGAAATAAGGACCGGTCGTATCGGGAGCAAGACCCCATCCATTGCCTTTCCACTCCTGCTCCCGGAAATGCAGGCGGCAGAGAGCGGAAAGCAGATCCCTTCTCTTCGACGGGACATTTTCCTTTCCAAGCCGATCGATGATTTTGGCCACGACTACCGGGTCATGATGAATGCGGAGCACGCGTAGGGCGGCCGCATGGGCAGCCGGAGAAGTGTCCTTGCGATCAATGAGATCGAAACATGCGTCATCCGCACCCAAAGCATCCAGCGCCCGGACTGCCGTGTGCAGCACCACCGCGTCGGATTCGATCAACCTTCCGGCGATGGCCGGTGCGTTTTTCAGATCACCGATCCGTTGAAGGCCACGCAGGGCCTCGAGGCGGGTGCGAGGCAATTCATCATCCAACGCATCGACGATCATCGGCACCGGGGCATCCTTCACTTGTTCCAGCCGGTCGGTGAGAGCGCGGATCACAAAAGGACGGAGCTGGGAATCGTCCGCCAGTTTCGCCAGGGAAATAGTGGATTCCGCTCCGGCGAATTGCTTGATGGTGAAAACAGCGGCGACTCTGACGGACAACGGTTGCTTCGTATTCGCCGCAAGTTCGAGAAGCTGCTTCTTCACGTCCTCCGTGATCGTTCCGCGGATCAGCGCACGCTGTGCTTCGATCCGCCGCCGATGACTCGGGGATTCGAGTTGCTTCACCAACTCCTTCGATGTCGCCTTGCCGAAATCAGGAAGCGAATCCGCCTTGTAACCTTCCGGACTGACTTTCGCGATGTAGCCCACATCCTCGCCGGAGTAGTTGAAAATCGCCCCGCGCCAGCTCGCGACGTAGAGATTGCTCGATGCGTCCGCCTTGAAATCGATGGTGCGAGGAACCCCGATGAATTCTTCCTGCTCTGCTTTGAACGTCGCTCCGGAGGGCGTCAGCGGATGATGGTAGACGAAGCTTTTGCCCCAGTCACAGGTGAACAGACCACGATATTTTTCAGGAACTCCCGGTTCATCGAGATAGAACGCGCCGCTGCCCGAACCCGTGACATAGTCGGCCAACGGCGGCAGGACATCTTCCCGAAAGTTGATGAACAGCGATGGATAGCCGCGCTGATCCAATCCGGTGAAATGATGGAGCAGGACACCCCAACTACCGTCGTTGTTGTTGTCACGACCGAAGACGTTCAACAGTGGATCGACCGCCGCGGCATAGACGTTCCGCGTGCCCCGGGAATGGATTTCAAGGCCGGTGCCGTCAGGCCTCACCCGGATGACGCCTCCTCCGCGCAAGGTGACTTTCTTACCATCCGTTCCTTCAGCCCCGAAAAATCCGAAGTCGCCGATCGAACCGTAGAGCCATCCGTCGATTCCCAGATCAAGGCCATCGGATGCATGGTCGCCCGAGCGATCCTTGAAACCCCAGCCGATGTTTTTCACCAGAATCCTATGCTCGTCCGAAACACCGTCTCCGTCCTTGTCGATGAAGACGCTGAGATGCGGCGGATGCATCACGTAAAGTCGGTCATGATCCCAAACCAGTCCCCGGGGGGTATCGATGTCGGCCACGAAATCCTTGGCTTCATCCGCGCGTCCGTCGCCATCGGTGTCGCGAAGCCTGACAATGCGTCCTTGGTTCGGCTTGCGGCCGCCCGCACCATTTTTGTCGCACGATACGAACACGGTTCCATCCGGAGCGGTCGCGATGAACGTCGGATAATTGATCATCGGCGGTGCCGCGAAAATCGTGGCCTGGAATCCTTCCGGAACGCGGGTTTCGGAAAGCAGGAGTTGCTCTTTCTCCGGAGCGGGAGGAGCGACCGTTGATGTTTTCGGTTTTTCCGCGGCCTCGGCAACCATCCCCGGAAATTCCCATTCCGAGATACCAGGACGCACCTTCTCCGAAACGCCTTCGGCCACGCCGATCAATGTCACACGGACATGACGTGCCTTGCCATCGAGTTTGTCCTCCACCACAAGGGCCCGGGTGTTGGATGTGCCATCAAGAAGCAACTTCCAGTCCTTCCCATCATCCGATCCTTCGATCTTGTATTGGAAGAGATGCTTCTTGGACGTCCATGTGATGCGGCTCGTCGCGAACTTCACCGGTTTGCCGAAATCGATCTGCAGCCATTGAGGGAAATCCAACGTCTTCGCCGCCCAATAGGTTTCAGGATTGTCGTCGATGACGTTCTCCGGCGGATTCGGCCGGGCACCCGCCTGGAAACCGGATGCAGTGACAACCTTTCCAAGCTTCACCGGTGGTTCATCTTCGGGGACCTCGGCTTCGGCGATCGTTTTCGAAGGCGGGGCATTGGTCGCGAAACCAGGGGCGACCTGTTTGAGGTTCGGTGTGACATCCGCGTCGACCTTCCCGGTCGCCCAGTTCAACCCGCCGATGAGCATGCTTTGGAACATCGGGTTCGTCCATGTGCCCGGTTTGTGCCCGAGCGAGGTGTAGAAGACGCGGCCCTTGCCCTGCGATCTCGCCCATGCGGCTGGAAACGGCGGGCGATCGTATGGATTGCCCTTTTTGTTGCCGGTCATCGTTGCGGTCTCCTGGACCAGGAGGACATGCAGGTCGGGCGAAAAGTTTTTCAACGCATACCACTCCTCAAGCATCGTGAACCCTTTTCCTGCGGCCGCCATGCCGGGAAATTTCGGATCCGCGACGGTCAGCGTCGCTTCCTGCTGCGAGCCGTGCGTGATGAATTCACCACCCAGCATGCAGACGTAAGGATCGCACTCATGGTTGTTCGCGAAGCGATCCCCTTCGCTGTGGAACGTGTCGGACGCGCTGTGCGTTCCGATGAATCCTTTTCCGGATCCGATGAAATCGATCAGCACCTGTTTTCCATTTTCCGGCATCGGCGGCTGTCCGTCGTTCCCCGGTTTGGTCAGGTCGCCCGTGGTGTAGAAAAACACCGCGTCGAATGGTGCGAGCCCTTCCTTCGTGAAAATCCGGCCGTCCTTCGTGCAGGTGAATTCGAAATCGTTCGTTTTGCCGATCTCCGCGAGCACGTTCTCGACATGGCTCGGCTTGCCGTCGGTGTTGCGGATGACCGAATGCTCGAAGCTGGAGGATTTCGAGAAAAAGAGCACCCGTTTCACCGCCGCATCAGCCGCATGACACGGAGAAGCAAACGCGTGGGTCGCCAGAAGGCACACCGCGAACCGCGATGCCCTGAAGTTGAGAAGTGATCGCATCGATGGTTACGCGGTGATGAATGAACGGCGCTTTCTCCGTAAGCCGAGCAACGGCAAGGCGGCGATCATGAGATAGGCGGATGGTTCGGGAACCGCGGTCAGCCTCAGGATCACATCATTGTTCGCAGTCAGCAGCTGGGTGGTGTAGCCGTTGAATCCGGTGATGCTGACATTTCCGGGATTCACGTTCCAGTTCAGAGTCGAACTGTCCACGAGGGTGAAGTCGCCCCCGACTCCCGTGTAGAGGCTGCCATCCACTGAAAACAGACTGTTGGCGGCGAACGAAGCCGCTCCGCCCGAGTAATTCAACATGCTCACCCCCGATGATGAGAAAGCGAAATTCACACGCCCCAGGTTGGTCGCCGTAAAGCTGCTGCCTGAGATCAGGGCGGTGGATCCGAAAACATTAAAATAACCCAGGGCTGTGGAGGTCGATCCCACCGTGATCGGCGCGGTGAGTGTTCCACCTGAAATGTTGACCGTCCCGCTGCTGTTGCCGGTCGCCCCGCCCGTCCCCACCAGCATGCTGTCCGCGGAAAGCGTTCCGCCGCTCATCGTCAGCGTGCCGACGACATCCGCCGAGTTCGCGACGCGCATCACCTGCAATGGTCCGGAAACGTTGAGCACCGCTCCGCTGTTCACAAGCAATGTGCCTTGCGCGCCGTTGTCACCGAGATAGACGACACCCGCCGTCCCCACGTCCGTGTTCACCGTCACCACACGGCCTGCGCGAATGAAGGCCGTGTCGGCCGATGTGGGCACACGGCGCTCCGTCGAGTTCTGCCAGTTCGCGGCGACATTCCAATTTCCGGTGGGTTGGTCATAGACCAGGCTCAGCGCTTCCAGTCTGGAACAATGGCAGCCCACCAGCGCGAGGGCGATGGTGGCTGTGATTCGCAGGCAATTACGCCTGTGGCTGTGAATAGGGTGGTGGTTCATCTTGGGTTTGGCTCGGGGAGATTTTTCAAAGGCGTTTGGCGGCGATGCCATACATC
>DATLIO010000566.1:0-7206 GCA_035539355.1 Luteolibacter sp. | reverse complement strand
ACCTTGTGCCGGAACTGTGTGGCGCCGACGGATACTCGCCGAGATTTCTGCTTGGAGATCATTTTTCTGGCGAACAGTGTAATTAAGAGAACTCCACGGTTCCCATATCAGGTTGTTTTAAGTGGTAGAGAATGTGAGTGGGTATTTCAATATCAATGCGTTGATGCGGTGTGGCCGGGTGTTCACGGAATGCCAAAGGGAACCGGAGGTATTGGATCGATTGGATTTGAGATCGGTTGGCGGTTCGAATGGCTCCGTCGGCGGATCACGCGGTTCTGCCGGTGAATGACGCGGTTTTGTCCATGACGGACCCTATGCATTCCGCGACGGGCCCTATTGGGTGGGTGATGTGCACTATAGGGTGTGCGACGGACCCTATTGGGTGAGTGATATTCCCCGATTGGGTGAGCGGCGGGCCCTATTGGGTGTGCGGCAGGCCCTATTGGGTGAGTGTTGTTCCCCTATTGGGTGAACGGCGGGCCCGATTGGGTGAACGGCGGGCCCTATTGGGTGCGCGGCGGGCCCTATTGGGTGAGCGATGTTCCCCTATTGGGTGAGCGGCGGACCCTATTGGGCGAGCGATGTTCCCCTATTGGGTGAGCGGCAGGCCCTATAGGGTTTGCGTTGGAACCTATTGGGTATGCGACGGGTCAATGTCGTTCCGTCTGCAAGACAGGTCGGTTCGGAGCGGCTGGATAAGCAATCTCAAGGGCATGAAGCAGGGATTCCGGGAAGGATCGTGGGAATGGCGCCGGATCCTGTGTTGAAATCAACAGCCGTCGTGGGAGTTGCGATGGCGGAGGACGGTGCCGGATTTGGCGACCATCCAGCGGATGACGGACCGGCCGTCGCATTCTTCGGGACGGGACCATTCGATGAGGACGGTGCCTTTGTCGGCGGAAAGGCTGACGCGCGGCTGGTGGATGTTGCCGAGGAATTCGAGGAATGCGGAGACGTGCTTGTCGGCGACGTCCTTGATCTCCAGCGGCGTCACCTGGACTCGGAAACCCGCGAGATCGCTCCAGAACCGTTTGTCGATCGGGATGGATTTGCCGCCCCATGAGAGATCGAATTTCGTGAGGATCGATTCGCCTTTCCACCAGCGCTCGGGGAGTTTCTTGCCGTCGTATAGATAACTGACGGTGCCGCCGGGTTCTTCGACTTCCTTCACCTTGTCTTCCGGTGGAAAGAACAGCTCGACGGACAGCTTGATGTCATCGTCGGCTTCGGCGGTGAATTTCTCCGGACTTTCGAGGGTGCCCCACCACGCTTCGTAGGGCGGTTCGTCCGTTTTCTTTTCGTCCGCTGCGAGGGCCACGGGAGTGCCGAGAGCGGCGAGCGTGATGAATTTCCTCCGGTGCATGGTGATCCATCCAAGCGGAGATGGGATCGCGTTTCGAGACGAAAGTTCAGTCCGGCAAAGGGAGGTCGGAGATTTCCGGAGGGGTCGGTGTGAACAGCGGTCCGCCATTCTCAGGATCGGAAATGATTTCGGCGACGGGGTAGGCCTTCGGCGGTTCGGCGATGCCAAGCAGCGCGACTTTGAGTTCAGGCGGCCAGCCTTCGGCTTTCGGCGGGTCGGGTTGCGCCCATGCGGGATCGAACGCGATCAGGTGATCGAAGAAAATCTTCGCGTCCTCACCGACACCCGATTCGGATGAAGCGATCGCGAGCATAGCGGTGGCTTTCTCGATCTTGTCATCGGGATAGCCGACGCGTTCGCCGACCATCAGGAACTCGTAAGCTTCGCGGTAGCGGCCGGTGAGCAGGGAAATCCAGCCGGCGCGGTAGGCGAAATCGACGTTTCCTTTGAAGCGGGTCACGCCGGTGCCGAGGATCGCGAGCGCCTGTTCCTCATTGCCCGTTTCGAAAGCGGTGTAGGCGGCTTCGGTGTAGTCGCGGGGTTGATGCGTTTCGACGGGGAAATCACTGATCAGCGAAATCCAGCACTCATGGGCTTTGGAGAAGTCCTCCGCGGTCATGTGCGTGACGGCTTCGGTGCGGAGGCATTCGCTGGGTGATGCACCGAGTTCGCGGGCACGCGTCAGGAGATCGAGCGTCTTCCGCGTTTCGCCGGGAACGGTCGATTGGATGCGGGCTGCGGCGAGGCATGATGCGGCCTGACGTTCCTTGCCGATGGCTTTCGTCGTCGATGGGTTGAGAAGCCTGTCGGCGATCGAGCGACGTTGATCATCCGATGAGGCTTCCGGGATTTCATACGATGCCAGTTCGCTGCGGATCGTGCCGAGAAACGAGTCGAACACCGGTGAGAAATCCGCTGTCTCCCAACCGTTCCAATCTTCGGTCCGGCGCGAGGTTTCCAGATCGGGAAAACCGTCCCGCCATTCGGAAACGGCGTCGGCTTTCCGATCCTCCAGCCAGGCATGGCGTGAAATCGCGAATCGCCGGAGCAATGGCGGAAGCTGCTTGTTCTCCACGATGCAGGCGGAGATCCACGAGGGTTCGTTGGATTCCAATGCGAGCCGGAACGCCGTTGCCGCCGCCGGACTGTGATCGGGAAGCTGGGGGATGGCGGCGAGGATTTTCCCGCTGTCGCCGGTTTTGAATGTCGCGGTGATCGATTCGATGGGAGTCGGTGGCGCGGGGGAATCCGTGTGAAGTGCGAGCAGTCGGGGCGGTGTCGAACTCGCGCGATCCATGCGGTCCCGCAGCGCGAACGCGGCATCGGGCGGCGACTCGCGGAACGGGCTCGCTTTCAGATCGGCGATGATGTTCGTGAAATCGAGGCCGGGCAGCAGATCGGCCGGATAGTGGCAGTAGGCGATGAGGCCGGATCGCTTCGATTCGGCGAGTGGTTGGAACGTCCGGGTTTCCTCGTCGAAATGTTGGCCGGTGAGGGTTTCCGCGAGGTATCGCAGGCTCGAAAGACGGTCCGGATTGAATTTCAGGGGACCGGGATCTCGGCCGGTGGTTTTCGGAAGCGGAAGACGGCGGGGAATTTCAACGGTGGAACCCTCGACCGTGAACGAAGCGACGGCTTCCGGAGGATTGGGGATCTGGTCGGCGGGGAGTTTTGAAACCCTCGGTTCCTCGATCGGCGAAAGCGGAATGTCGATCCGGGTCCGGTCATCGAGAATCAATTTCAGTCCGGATCGATCGACGCTGGCGGAAACGGTGGAGGAGTCGGCTGGAACGGAATGCGAACGCAGGATTTCTCCGGTGGCGAGGTCGCGGAGATTCCAGGTGATCTGATTTTCATCAGGAACCGCTTGGGCGAAGAGAAGATTGTCGGGAGAGAAAACCGTTCGGTTGGGAAGCGATCCCGCCTGGTCCGCCAATGCGGCGACCGGTTTGAGGGTGACGGCATCGCAGAGCAGGCTGGTGGTCCACGAGCCGGAGCCGCGGTTGACGATCAGTCTTGTGGCATCCGGGGAAAGGAAAACGGCGGAAGTGGATTCCTGACGGCGGGGGAAAAGAACGGATTCGGCGCGGAGGGTGGTGAGATTCCAGCGTGAGGTGGCGTTGAAGCCATCGGGGTCGGACGTGGCGAGCCAGAGATGGTCGCCGGAAATCAGCGCGTGTTCGATGGGGACGCCGGCATCGATCCGGGCGGCCGGATAGTTCCAGCGGGTTTCGGCGAGCAGGCTGCGGACGAGCTGCAGGCTCTCGGGAAATGCCGGATCGGCTTCGAGTGATGAAACGAGAAGCAGCAGCGCATTGCCGGGTTGTTGGTCTTCGAGGGCGGCCTTCGCCGCATCGAACCGGGCACCGGCAAGCTGGCGGGAAAGCGGGTTCGCGGTTTGCGGAGCGGCGGGGTTTCCGACCGATGGTTTGCAGCCGGGGAGGGAAAAGCACGCGGCCAGCAGCATCACAGGGACGCAACTGGCGTGCATTGCGGCGGGATGCCGCAACCACGTTTGGAAACAACCGGGCATGCCTTTGGAATGAGTAATGCCGCCGGCGGAGACTTATGTCTCTCAGGATTCCTTGGCGGCCTTTTTCGTCGCGGCCTTTTTCGCCGGGCGGGGCGGGAAATCGAAGCCGATTTTTCCGTCCTTGAGGTCGAATGTCAGGTGGGCGTCGAAGGCGCGCTTGGTGCGGTTCGAGATGAAACCTTTGAGGAGGTCCGTCTTGCCGTGCGAAATGAGTTTGATCGCCTGGTCTTCGGGGATCTCGCGCTGGAGGATCGATTTGCCGATGCGGATGCCGTGCGGGTCCTTCTTCGTGACGATCTCCGGCACGTGGTAGGCTTTCTCAGAGGCGTAGACCTTGTATTTCTTTCCTTCCGGAGTCGTGGCTTCGCCGATGACCTGTTCTTCGGTCAGTTCGACGGCGTTGTCCTTGTCCTCGTTTTCGAAAGCGAAGTTGACCTTGAATTTCTCGTCGAGCGAGAGCGCGGCGTCAAAGGGCTTGTTGAACTTCGATTTGAAGCCGGTGAGGACCTGGGTTTTGCCCTTGGCGAAAAGTTCGCGGAGCTCGTCCTCGGTGATCGTGCGGCCGGCGATGTGTTTCTTGACCTTGAACGGAGTCGCGGGATCGCGGGACTCGTAGGTGGCGTCGGTCTGCTTCAGCGAGAAGTCGCCGTGGATCGGGTGATGCACTTCGACGTCCGGGAACGACTGGTTCTTCGCCTCGTCCGCGAGCTGGTGGGCCTTGGTGACGATGTCCTTCGTGTATTCGATGATCTCCTTCATGAAGACCGGGCGCTGCAGGAGGCCCTGTTCCATCTGACGGAGTTTGTATTCCCAGTCGCCGGTCATTTTCGGCGAGTAGAGACCCTCGATCTCCATGTCGTGGACGAGATCGATGAGGCGCATGCCGGAACCGGTGACGTGGAGGTCACGGCCGTCACGGGCGAGGTATTTCTGGGCGATGAGGCCTTCGATCGTCGCGGCGCGGGTCGCGGGAGTGCCGAGTCCGCGTTCGGACATGGCTTCACGGAGTTCCTCTTCCTCGACGAGTTTGCCGGCGCCTTCCATCGCGGAAAGGAGCGTGGATTCGGTGAAGCGGGCCGGGGGCTTGGTCTGTTCGTGGATGACTTCGATGGAATCGACGGAGGTCTTTTCACCGGCTTCGACCGGAACGAGTTCGTCCTTGCCGGAAGCGACGCCCGGTTTGCGGCCGTAGACTTCGAGCCAGCCGGGTTTCACGAGGATGCGGCCGTCGGTTTTGAATGTGTCGGTGACCTGCCCGTGATCGATGCGGGTGAGGCGGGTCGTCTGCTCGAACTCGGCGGACGGGAAGAAGACGGCGATGAAGCGTTTGACGATCATGTCATACACCTTCGCTTCGGTGTCGCTGAGCTTGGCGATCTTGCCGGTGGGGATGATCGCGAAGTGGTCGGAGACTTTCTTGCTATCGAAGATGCGCTTCGATTTGCTGAGCGCGGCGCCTTTTTCGCCTTTGAGGACGTTGCCGGCATAGCCCGCGACATCGAGGTCGCTGTTGCCGATGTCCTGCATCGTTTCGCGGACGTTCGCGGTGTAGTCTTCCGGCAGATAGCGGGAATCCGTCCGCGGATAGGTGATCATCTTGTGCTTCTCATAGAGCGCCTGGGCGATCTGAAGCGTGCCTTTCGCGGAAAACGGAGCTTCGCGCTGGAGGGTGGTGAGGTCGTAAAGCTGCGGCGCGATCTGGGTCTGCGCTTTCTTCTCCTCGGTGACGACGCCGGTTTTGCCTTCGCAACGGCCTTTGATCTCGTCGGCGAGTTTCTGGTCCCAGATGCGCTCCGGACGACCGTGCGGATTCGTTTCGTCCTTCTTCCAGGCTTCGTCGATCCACTTGCCGAGATAGTCACCGGCTTTCGCGGCGAAGTTGGCGTGGACTTCGAAATACTGGGACGGTTTGAACGCGCGGATCTCGGCTTCACGCTGGGCGAGGATCGCGAGGGTCGGCGTCTGGACTCGGCCGGCGGCGGTGATGTTGAAACCACCGTGGCGGGAGTTGAAGCAGGTCAACGCGCGGGTGGCGTTGAGGCCGACGAGCCAGTCGGATTCGGAACGGCATTTCGCGGCATCCCGGAGCGGTTTCATCTGCTCGTCGGTGCGGAGGCTGTCCCAGGCTTCGAGGATGGAGTTGTTGGTCATCGACTGCATCCAGAGGCGTTTGACCGGTTTCTGGATGTTGCCGATTTCGATGATGTAGCGGAAGATGAGCTCACCTTCGCGGCCGGCGTCGCAGGCATTGACGATGAGGTCGATGTCCTTGCGTTTGGCGAGTTTGAGAACCTGCTTCAGGCGCGTTTCCGAATCGGCGATGGGATCGAGCTCGAAACGGTCGGGGATGGCGGGGAGAACCTCGAACTTCCAAGGCAGTTTCTTGCCGTTGGGACCCATCGGCATGCGCAGCTCGACGAGGTGGCCGACGGCGGAAGTGATGACGGCTTCGTCACTTTCGTAGTAGATATCACGGCCGGAACCCACTTTTTCGAACTTCCCGAGAGGCTTGGAGAGCGCCCGGCTCAGGTCGGTCATGACACTGGGTTTTTCGGCGATGATGAGTATTTTGCCCATGATATAAGGAAAGCTGGAACGGCGGTTCGCCGGAGGGACTAGGCTTTGAAAACGGGCTTTGGCAAGCGGATAAGATTTCGGACGGCTTGCGGGAGCGGTCGTTTTCGAACCTCTGTGTGGATCAAAGAGGCTGATTATCAGGAAAATTTAAGAATCCTAGAAATTAGCGCCGGGCATAGCGAAAACCGGGAAATGCGCGGACGAGTTTCCGCATTTCCAGCTTCATGAGAGTGGCGGTGACGACCTGGGCGGGCAGACCGGTTTTTTCGATGATGCGGTCGACCGGCTGGTCGTCGGCGGTGACCGCGGCGAAAACGGCGGCTTCGTCTTCGGGCAGTTCGGGAACGGGTGCCGACGGCATGTCGACGGAGGTTGCGGAGGAAAGAGGAAGCTGGCCGAGGTCGTCGAGGATCTGCGAGGCATCGGTCACCAGCGTGGCCCCGTCGCGGATGAGCTGGTTGCAGCCGGCGGAAGTGGGTTTGTCGATCGGGCCGGGGACGGCGAAGACCGTTTTGCCATATTCGGAAGCGAGGTTCGCGGTGATCAGCGAGCCGGACCAGAGCGGGCATTCGACGACGAGCACGGCGCGCGACCAGGAGGCGACGATCCGGTTGCGCATCGGGAAGGTCTGTTTGTCCGGTGGGGTGTTCAGCGGAAATTCCGAAACGACGGCTCCGAACCCGTTGGCGATTTTTTCGGCGAGGCCGAGGTTTTCCGGCGGATAAAGCCGGGC
>DATLIO010000565.1:0-6116 GCA_035539355.1 Luteolibacter sp. | reverse complement strand
TCGATCTGTTTGCCGGTTTCGAGGCCTTCGGGCACTCCGAATTCCACACCACCTGAAACCATCGCCTGGAATGAGGGCGTGCGGAGTTTGAATCCATCGGCGCCTGCGGTGACATCGATGCCGCTGGTGTTCCAGAAGCGCGTGTTTTCCGTGACCAGCCAACCGTAATCCTGATGGATGAAAACCTGATACTCGATCTTCGAGCCATCCTTCACCAGTTCACGGCTCTCGATCCGGCCCACTTCGTAGCCGCGGAAATACACCGGCGAACCTTGCACCAGAGATCCGGACTTCTCCGCGGAAAGGGTCAGACGCCGTCCCGGAACACTGAGGCTCGTCACCGGCGGGCGTTCTTTTCCGATGAAATTCGATTGCTGCGGATTTCCGGGAGGACCCGGATCCAGTTCGATGTAGGCACCGGTGAGCAGCGTTCCCAATCCGGAAACGTCGGTCGTCGACACCCGTGGTTTCACGACCCAGAAATTGCTCCCCTTCCGCACCAGTTTTCCGGCGTCAGGATCCATCCGCAGTTTGACCGTCACGGATTTGAGATCGTCCGAAAGCAGGACGTCATCGACAAAACCAACCCGCACCGACCGGCAGCGCACTTCGGTTTTTCCGGAGACAATGCTTTCCGCGGTTTCGAACATCACGCTCACCAGCGGGCCTTTCGAAGTGACGCTGCGATAGATGAGCCACCCGCCGACAAGCAGGGCGATGATCGGCACGACCCATACCATGTTCCACCGTTGGGTGGCCTTGAAATGGGGTGTCGCTGCGGGGGCGGGCGCTGGATCGGTTTCGCTCACTGGCTTTCGTCTTTCTGCGGAGGGCCTTGCATAAGCTCAAGCCGATCCCAAAGCAAACGCGGATCGAAGCTCATCGCCGCGAACATGGTCAAAATCACGACACCTCCGAACGCCAGCGCTCCGGAGCCCGGCAGAACCCGCATGTAGGCTCCGAGCTGGACCATCGCCACGAGGATCGCCACCACGAAGATGTCGACCATGGACCATCGGCCGAGCAATTCGGTCAGCCAGTAGACGCGCCCGAGGATCTTCGGCGACGGATCCACCTTCCCGCAGGCGGCCGCGCACAACCAGATCAGCGCGACGATTTTCAACAGCGGAATCAGAAGGGAGGCGGTGAAAATCACGATCGCGATCGGATACGCGCCCGATTGCCAGAACTCGGTCATCCCGGTGATGATCGTCTTCGAGGAAGTTCCGCCGAATTCCATGACACTCATGATCGGCAGCAGATTGGCCGGGATGTAGAGCACGGTTGCCGCAATCAGCAAAGCGACCGTGCGCTGGATGCTGTTCGATTTCCTGAGATGAAGCACCGTGCCGCAACGCGGGCATTTCCCCTCGGCGACCGGCGTGACCTTCCCGCACGCATGGCAGCCCGCCAGCCCGAGGTCCGCCCCTCTCGGAGGATGCGCGCTCATTCGCGGGCCACCTCCAGGCGATCCCATAACTCGTTTCGATCAATCGCGGACACCGCCGCCGCCATGCAGACCATCAGCGCCGCGAAAGCCCAGAAACCGGTGCCGAAATGCAGCTCGGCCATCTTGCCCAATTTCATCAGGCTCACGAGAACGCCCAGCAGGAACACCTCGATCATGTTCCAGGGTTCGGTCAAAGTCAGCCAGCGCGCGACATGTTCAGCTCCCGGCGCGGCCCGGCCAAGCAGCAGCGGACCACAGACGTAGAGCATTCCTCCGGCCATCGCCAACGGCGTGACCATCGTGAAGAACGCCACCGCGCAGCCGACGATCGGGCTGCCGTCATGGATCAACGCGGCCGCAGCACCCAGAGGTGTGAGCGTCGTCCTCATGCCTCCGGCATCCATGGTCAGGAACGAAAACGAATGGACGATCACCATCAGGATCAAAGCGGTCAGCGAAAACGCCGTCGCTCTTACCAACGAAGCGGGACGGTTCTGGAAAAGCACCGCATCGCACCGCACGCAACGCGCCGCGGTCCCTTCGGGCACGGGCATCGCCTCGTGCAAGGTGTCACAGAAATGGCAGACGGCACGGTGGGGACCACCGCGCGGCTTCGGCCAGGGCCGCATCGCTATGACGAATTTCCGCTTCACAACCATCAAGGCAGCGCCACCACCCGATGGCCGAGTTCCCCAAGACCTTCCACACCGCATTCGACGAAATCCCCGCACTGCAGATACTTCGGAGGAGTCATGCCCATCGCGACACCGCTCGGCGTGCCGGTGATGATCACATCTCCCGGCAGCAGCGTCATGAACCGGCTGATATAACTGACGATCTGCCGCACGGAAAACATCATGTCTCCGGTATATCCGTTCTGCCGGAGCTCGCCGTTCACCTTCGTCCAAAGACGGAGTTTCTGCGGATCCGGCACCTCATCCGCGGTTGCCAGCCATGGTCCCATCGGAGCGAAGCTGTCGCAGCTCTTGCCCTTCACCCACTGCCCGCCCATTTCCTTCTGGAACGCGCGTTCGGAGAAATCACAGAACGTCGAATAACCGGCGACATGATCCAGCGCATCGATCTCCTCGACATAACTCGCCACCTGGCCGATCACCAGCGCGAGCTCGACCTCGTAATCGAGTTTCGTCGAATGCCGCGGAGTGATCACATCATCGAACGGCCCGCTCCAGGCGCTCGTCGCTTTCATGAAAAGCGTCGGTTCGGTCGGGATGTCGCCGTCGAACTCCTTGACGTGCTCGAGATAGTTTTTCCCGACGCAGACGATCTTGGACGGCCGGTTCACCGGAGGGCCGAGCCGCGCCAGAGGATCAACCTCGATACCGCCGAAACACCCGCCGTCGACCCATTCCTTCAGCGATTCCAGACCGCCGGAAGCAAAGAACCCTTCGTCGTAATCATTGAATTCGCCGCTCGCATCGATCTTCCGGCCGTCAGCCAGCAGCACTCCCGGTTCCTCTCTCCCCGCGTCGCCGAATCGGATCAATTTCATGCAAGGGAAACTAGCACCGTTTCCCCCGCCGGGAAGTGCGAATCATCTGCGGGGTTTGCCGTAATTCATCGGCAGGAACTGCAGCTTGTCCCATGGGAAACCATTCAGAATCGAATACTGGGGCGTGCCGCCGAAAAGCTCCGGATAGGGATCCGGTCTCTCCGTCAATGTGTAGCCTTTCGGATTTTCGGCCCGCAGGGTGATCGCGCCGGCTTTGTCCCAGATGACGAATCCGTATTTTTGCGCGGCTCTGGCGATGGCCTTGCCGATCGGATGCATCTGGAGCGCCTCCACATCGACCGATGGATCCAGCCGGAAACGCAGGCCCTCCGGAATGCGGTTCGGCGACTTTTCCGGATTGTAGCCGTCGGACCGGCTCGCCGGCCACGAGACGACACTGAAATGCTCGAGATCCACCAGGGCGATCCCCATCACGTGATCGATCCGCTGCGCCTTCATTTCCGCGGCGGTGATCTGTCCACCGAGAAACGGCAGACTGGTCGCGGTGGTTCCCAGGCGATCCGGGAAAATCCCGTCGTTCTTCGAAGCCTTCTCCATTTTTCCACCCCATGCGGCCACCCATTTGCCTTCGACTTTCCGCATCAGCCAGAATTCCCAGATCGTGTCCGTGGACGGTTGGTAAAGAGTCAGCTCCTGGTCGGTGCCATCCGCCGGTTCGGCGTAGGCGGGAAGCGGCACATCCTTCCATTGTTCAACCAGCGCCGGCCAGACGTAACCCGCCTTCTGCCGGGGGTCGTTGAACCCCACGTCGATCTTCGGAACCTTCTTGTCCACGATGTAAACCGGGCTCGCATACTCCTTCGTATTGATCGCGACCGTTCCGTAATAGGCCTTCTTCTGGCGGAGGAACTCCTTCACGAAATTCTCCGAATTCTCATGAAGCGGCGCGTCCGCCGGGATCGGCTTGTACCAGAAGCTGTCCTTGCTGAAGACCTGGATCGTCGGCGACTCGTCCTGGGCGAACGCGGTTCCGGCGAATGCAACGAGAGATGCGAAAATGTCGAGCGGCTTCATGAACTGGATTCCCCCAAGGAAACCCCGAACCCGGAACCGCTTCCATTGCCCGAATGGCCAGTACCTCACGCGACCTGGCGGTCCACGTCTTCCCGCAGGTTGTCGATGATGAACTCCTGACGGTCCGGCGTGTTCTTGCCCATGTAGAACGCGAGCAGTTCTTTCACTCCCTTGCCTTCTTCGTATTCCACGGGATCGAGGCGCATGTCGGGTCCGATCATGAATTTGAACTCGTCAGGCGAAATTTCACCGAGACCCTTGAACCGCGTGATCTCCGCGTTCTTGCCCAGCTTGTTGATCGCCTTCACGCGCTCCGGTTCATCGTAGCAATAGATCGTCTCCTTCTTGTTGCGCACCCGGAACAACGGGGTCTGCAGAATGTGAAGGTGACCGTCGCGGATGAGCTCGGGGAAGAACTGCAGGAAGAACGTCAGCAACAGCAGACGGATGTGCATGCCGTCCACGTCGGCATCGGTTGCGATGACCACTTTGTTGTATCTCAGTTCCTCAATGCCATCCTCGATGTTCAACGCCGCCTGGAGCAACGCGAACTCCTCGTTTTCATATACGATCTTCCGCGGAAGGCTGAACGTGTTGAGCGGTTTGCCGCGAAGCGAGAAAACGGCCTGCGTCTCCACGTCACGGCTCTTCGTGATGGATCCGGACGCGGAGTCACCCTCGGTGATGAAAAGCGTCGATTCCTCACGGCGCTTGTTCTTGGTGTCGAAGTGGACGCGGCAATCGCGCAGCTTCTTGTTGTGCACCTTCGCCTGGCGCGAACGCTCGCGGGCCAGCTTCTGCACGCCTTTCAGGTCCTTGCGCTCGCGTTCCGCGGAAATGATCCGCTTCTGGATCGCCTCGGCGACCTGCGGGTGCTTGTGCAGGTAGTTGTCGAGGTTCGTCTTGAGGAAATTGCCGATGAACGTCCGCAGCGATTCCCCTTCCGGCGCAACGGTGGTCGAACCGAGTTTCGTCTTCGTCTGCGATTCGAACACCGGCTCGATGATCCGCACGCAGATGGCAGCCTCGATGCCCGCACGGATGTCCGCCGGATCATACTGCTTCTTGTAGAATCCGCGGATCACGTTGACCAGTTGCTCACGGAACGCCGCAAGGTGCGTGCCTCCCTGTGAAGTGTTCTGGCCGTTGACGAAGGTGTAGTATTCCTCGCCGCTTTCCGGTGTGTGGGTGAAGGCGATCTCGATGTCCTTTCCGGTGAGATGGATCGGCGGATAAAGCGCCTCGTTCTCCATTTCCTCGCGCAGCAGATCGAGCAGGCCGTCCTTCGAGCGGAATTTCTTCCCGTTGAACGTCACCGTCAGCGACGGGTTCAGATAGGAATAGTAGCGGCACATCTTCTCGACGAACGCTTCCTTGAATTTCGCCTTCGCCGGGAAAATCGTGCGGTCGACTTCGAACGCGAGACGGGTGCCGTTCAGACCCTCGTCGCGGCGTGGATTCGGCATGTCGACGGTCAGCTGGCCTTTCGAGAATTCCAGCGCCTTCGTCACGCCTTCGCGCCATGCCTGGATTTCGAAGAACGAGGACAGCGCGTTGACCGCCTTGATGCCGACACCGTTGAGACCGACGGATTTCTTGAAAGCCTCGCTGTCGTATTTCGCACCGGTGTTGATCTGGGCGGCGCAATCGTAAAGCTTGCCCAACGGGATACCACGGCCGAAATCCCGGACCTCGACGCGGCCTTCCTCATCGATATTGATCCGGACCTCCCTGCCGTGACCCATGATGTGTTCGTCGATCGAGTTGTCGACGGCTTCCTTGAGCAGGATGTAGAGACCGTCATCCGGAGACGATCCATCGCCGAGTTTCCCGATGTACATCCCGGGACGCATCCGGATGTGCTCGCGCCAGTCGAGGGATTTGATGTCGGCTTCGGTGTAGTCGGCTGCCATATGCTGCGCCGTTTCTAGGGGGGGAAACCGGTCAGGTCAAATAAAGGTAGGGCGCGGTGGCCCTTGTATGGACTTGTCACATCATTAACGGGTGTTCGGGCACATCGTTTACACTTCCGGGAGGAGGAAACGATGCCCTGGCAAACCTGCG
Organism: Luteolibacter sp.; assembly: GCA_035539355.1. GTDB lineage: Bacteria > Verrucomicrobiota > Verrucomicrobiia > Verrucomicrobiales > Akkermansiaceae > Luteolibacter. The sequence continues at coordinate 54 of DATLIO010000565.1, read as the reverse complement.
ATGTGATGCAACTGAAACGTGATTTCGTCGAATTGGCCCTTCGTGAAGGGACCT
>DATLIO010000564.1:0-3217 GCA_035539355.1 Luteolibacter sp. | reverse complement strand
CACCGTCCTCCGCGGACTCGGCGTGAGCATCGCCCTGCCACTTCTGGAAGCGATGGCACCGCGCACGCTTTACGCCGCCTCCACGGTGAAACCCGGAGCGAAGGGCGCGAAAAGTTCGCCGCGCGTCATGTATTGCTACGTGCCCAACGGCGTGAACATCTTCGACTGGATCCCGAAGGACAACGGCAGCGGCTACCAGCTTTCCCCGACGCTCAAGGTGCTCGAAAAACATCGCGATGACTTCTCCGTCATCAGCGGACTGAGCCATCCCCACGTCGAAGGCGGCCACAGCGGTGCGGATACCTGGCTCACCGGTGCCCGTCTGAAAGCGGTGCCCGGCAAGGATTACTCCAACACCATCTCCGCCGACCAGGTGATCGCGGAGGCCATCGGATCGCAGACACGTTTCCCATCGCTCGAGCTTTCCGACCAATCCGGCACGGGCGCGGCGCTCAACACCCACACGCTGGCTTTCGACCGCAACGGCACTCCCCTTCCCGCGGAAAACAGCCCGCAGCGGTTGTTCGAACGCCTCTTCGTCCCCGAAGACGCATCGTCGCGTGAGGCGATCCTGCAGCTCTATGCGGAGAAGCGCAGCGTCCTCGACAACGTGCTCGCCGAAGCGAAAAGCCTCCGCGCCAAACTCGGCGCATCCGATCAACAGAAGCTCGACGAGTATCTCGCCTCCGTGCGCCAGACCGAGCTGCGCCTGCAGCGCCAGGTGGAATGGATCGACGTCCCGAAACCGGAAGTCTCCAAGGACGGCCTGCGTCTTTCCAGCCAGTCGAATGTCGGTCTCGATCGCCCCGCATGGCTGGAGACGATGCTGGACATCAGCTACCTCGCCTTCGCCACGGACACCACGCGGGTGATCACCTTCGAGTGGTCCACCGAATCCCACGGTTTCGGCGGCACCGGTGAAAGCCACCACGAGCTCTCCCATCACGGCGGCGATGCCGGCATGCTCGCGAAGCTCGCGAACATCGACCGTTTCCACCTCAAATGCCTCGATCGTTTCCTGACCAAGCTCAAGGCCGCGCAGGAGGAAAACACCAGCCTGCTGGACAACACCACCATCGTCTACGGCTCCGGCATGAACAACGGTGAGCGCGGCGGCCACCTCGGCACCAATCTCCCGCTGCTTCTCGCCGGCGGCAAAGCGCTCGGCTACAAGCACGGCCACCACCTCGCCCACGATCCCGCCAAGAATCCCCCGCTCAGCAACCTCCTGCTTTCGACCATCCAGAAAATGGGCGTCGAAACCAACGCTTTCCAGGATTCCAGCGGCACGCTGACCGGAGTGGACTAGTCGTCTCCCGGTCGGAGCCCCACAAGCGGATGGCGCTCCCGTGGGCATAAAGCTTCTTTTTGCGCATCAAACCCCGGCTAGATCGGGGTCGTGGGGCCCGTATCAGGGGCGGAATCTGTTTTCCTTCAGGCAGTTTTCCGGATCGTCCCATGAAAAACCCCGTTCTCATCGCCCTGGCTCTCGCCACCTGCTTTCAGTTTCTCGCGCAGGCCGCCGTCACGCCTTACCCGCGCCCGATCGACGACGCGGCGAACACGCAGTATCAAGTGAAGGTGGACGGCGTGGAAATCCCCGCCACGCAGACGGTCCTCGGAGTCGGCTATGCCCATTTCGCCTTCACCGGAAAGGTGAGGATCGAGGTGACCTCGGCGGACCCGATCGAAAAATTCGACCTGAGTCCGCACCGACTGAATCTCCAGGCCCGAACCAACGGGAAGACGCTGGCGTTCGAGATCGAAAAACCCTGCAAGCTCCAGTTGCGGATCAATGACCGGCAGCGGTTCTTCATCTTCGCGGACGCGGAGGAAACGAACGCTCCGAAGGCAGGCGACCAGGGGGTCCAGGTGCTCACCGAACTCGGCGTTTCGCCATCGAATGAAAAAGTGCAGACCGAGCAGTTCCAGAAAGCGATCAACCAGGTCGCGGAGAAAAAAGGAACGCTGCTGGTCCCGGCGGGAATCTATCGCACCGGCACGCTGAATCTGCCGAGCGGGCTTTCCCTCTATCTCGCCCCCGGATCGCTGATCAAGGGGACCGCGGATCCGAAGGACTACATCTCCACCGGCGAGGAGTCCCAGTTGCTCATGAAGGACGCCCAGGATGTCCGCGTCTACGGCCGGGGTGTCATCGACAACAACGGCATGGCCCTGCGCAAGACCATCGGAAGCAAAAAGAACAGCACCCGCATGGTGGCGACGAAGAACAGCCGGAATCTCGTCATGGAGGACGTGATCCTGCGGGATGCGGCGGTCTGGTGCATCCATCCGATGCAATCGTCCGACATGCAGTTCCGCAACCTCAAGATCATCTCCATGACCCGCGCGGAATCCGGCCCTGATGACGGTTACAACACCGATGGCTTTGATCCTGACAATTCCTCCAACATCACCATCGCGAACAATTTCATCTCCGTGGATGACGACGCCATCGCCGTGAAGCTGAACCGCGGGAGCGAGCGCAAGGACATGAGCAACATCGTCTTCCGCGACAATGTGGTGTTCACCATGTGCTCCGCGCTGAAAATCGGCACGGAGGTGATGGGAGGCTTCACCGTCCGCGATGTTCTTTTTGAAAACAACGACGTCCTCCACGCCGACATCGGCATCTCCCTTTACTGCTACCGCGGTGGCTACGCGGAAAACATCCGCTGGATCGGCAATCACTTCGAAAAGACAGCGGTGCTGCCGGACAACAGCCCGCACCACCACTTCTGCAACATCTACATCAACACCCGCTCGACCGACAGTTTCGGAGGGGCGAAAAATCTGCTGATCAAGGACAACACCTTCGAGAATTTCGGCCCCAAACCATCCGGCATCCGCGCCAAGGGAGAGAAGCAGTTTGTTGACGGCGTCATCATCGAGAATCTGGTCATTGAGGGTAAACCCATCAAATCCCCGGAGGACGCGAAACTCAGCGTCGACAAGGAAGTCCGCAATCTGCGGTTCGTGGAGTAGCCGGTTGCGGCACGGGCTCCGCCGCGGACAGGGAGGGATTGATTCGCTTCGCAAATCCAAGCGGGGTGCGGCGTTGCCGCGGATGATGAAAGTTCGCGAACGCGAACTTGGCTTTCGGACCCTTTCGCTCCGCTCAACGGAGTTCTTGGCCCTGCCCCGTTACGCATCAAACCCCAGTCCCGCTTGCGGGACTGGGGTTTGATGCGTAACGGGGCAGGGCCAAGAACTCCGT
>DATLIO010000563.1:0-2177 GCA_035539355.1 Luteolibacter sp. | reverse complement strand
CCCCAAATCCGGGGGGGTGGGTCCTTTCGGACGAAGCGACCGGTGAAGTGATCCTTGTGTCGTTTCGCGTGACAACCCGGCGTCTTCGCGATTCTCCCATCCCACCCTTTACAACTCGGAAAATCCCTGCCACACCCCGTCCAATTTACCCGCCCTGCCGCGCCTCCAACCGCCCCTAATCCATGCCCAAAGACACCTCGATCCGGAAAATTCTCGTCATCGGCTCCGGCCCCATCGTTATCGGCCAAGGCTGCGAGTTCGACTACTCCGGAGTCCAAGCCTGTAAGGCGCTGAAAGAAGAAGGCTATGAGGTGATCCTCGTGAACTCGAACCCGGCGACGATCATGACGGACCCGGAATTCGCGCATCGCACTTACATCGAGCCGATTACGCCGGAAGTGGTCGAAAAGATCATCGAACGGGAAAAACCCGACGCGCTTCTTCCCACGCTCGGCGGCCAGACGGCGCTCAACACCTCGATGTCGCTCCACAAATCCGGCGTGCTGGAGAAGCACAACGTCCGGATGATCGGCGCGAAGCCGGAAGCGATCGACAAAGGCGAGGACCGCCACCTTTTCAAAGAGGCGATGCTGAAAATCGGCCTCGATATGCCGCGCTCCGGCATCGCCCACACGATGGAGGAGGCGAAAAAGGTCGCCGAGGAAATCGGAACCTTCCCGCTCATCATCCGCCCGGCATTCACCCTCGGCGGCCAAGGTGGCGGCATCGCCTACAACCGTGAGGAATATGAGGAAATCATCGCCCGCGGCCTCGACCTTTCCCCGGTTTCGGAAGTCCTGATCGATGAGTCGCTTCTCGGCTGGACGGAATACGAAATGGAGGTCATGCGCGACCGCGCCGACAACTGCGTCGTCATCTGTTCCATCGAAAACCTCGACCCGATGGGCGTCCACACCGGTGACTCGATCACCGTCGCGCCGATCCAGACGCTGACGGACCGCGAATACCAGATCATGCGCGACGCCTCGTTCGCCGTCATCCGCGAGATCGGCGTCGAAACCGGCGGCTCGATCTTTCAGTTCGCCACGGACCCGAAAACCGGCCGGATGATCGTCATCGAAATGAACCCGCGGGTTTCCCGGTCCTCGGCCCTCGCGTCGAAAGCCACCGGTTTCCCGATCGCGAAAATCGCCGCGAAGCTGGCGGTGGGTTACACGCTGGACGAACTGCCGAACGACATCACCCGAGAGACGCCGGCTTCGTTCGAGCCGACCATCGACTACGTCGTCACCAAGATCCCGCGCTTCACTTTCGAAAAATTCCCGCTGGCGAACCAAGTCCTCACCACGTCGATGAAATCCGTCGGCGAGGCCATGTCGATCGGCCGCACGTTCAAGGAGTCGATGCAGAAATGCCTCCGCTCGCTGGAGACCGGCCGCTGGGGATTCGGCTTCGACAAGAAGGACCCGCAGGCTCCGACGAAGGACGAGATCACCCGCAAGCTCCAGATTCCCAATGCCGAGCGCATTTTCTGGCTGCAGACGGCATTCCTCCACGGCTGGTCGATCGAAGAAGTCCAGGCCGCGACCGCCATCGATCCGTGGTTCCTCGGCCACCTCAAGCAGATCGCCGACGAAGGCGCGCAACTCGCGGAAATGGATCTGCGCCGCGCGAAGAAACTCGGTTTCTCCGACCGCCAGATCGCCATGGCCCGCGCGCATTCGAAAGCGATCCATGACGTTTCGATCCACGGTGAAAAGGACCAGCCCGTCGGTGCTCCGCCGCGTGCCGAACCCGAGCCGGCGATGGCCGACATCCCGACCGAAGACACGATCCGCGAGGAGCGGAAATACCGCGGCATCATTCCGACCTACCGCCTCGTTGATACCTGCGCGGCCGAGTTCGAGGCCTACACGCCTTATTTCTACTCCACCTACGGCGACGAAAACGAAGCCCGTGAATCGGACAAGAAGAAGATCATCATCCTCGGTGGCGGTCCGAACCGCATCGGACAAGGCATTGAATTCGACTACTGTTGCGTCCACGCCGCTTTCGCCCTGAAGGAGTTGGGTTACGAGACCATCATGGTGAACTCGAACCCTGAGACCGTTTCGACCGACTACGACACCTCCGACAAGCTCTTCTTCGAACCGCTGACCCTTGAGGACGTCCTCAACATCTGCGACCAGGAAAAACCGCACGGAGTCATCGTCCAG
>DATLIO010000562.1:0-5439 GCA_035539355.1 Luteolibacter sp. | reverse complement strand
TGTGCTGGGACCCACCTGCATCGCCATCAGTTCGAAAGCCTTCATCCGATCCTTCGCCGGGATGCCGTCGTAAAACTCGGCCAGATTCCGGTCGCTGCCTTTCTTCATGAACTCCCGCACCTTCACGGATTGTGGAAACTCACGTGGGGATGTATCACGCGGCCTTGATGCCCGTTGAGCAGGAGCTTCCGCCGTCGTCTTCCCCTTCACCGATGCCTCACCCTCACCACGGATCGCCCAACCGGCCAACAAGCCCCCCGCGAACAATCCGATCCCCCAATACGACTTCATGGACCGGCACTCTGTGATGCCGGTCCTTCCGAGTCAATTCACCTGCAGTCCGGCTTACCTGATTCGGTTCGGGACCTTCACCCCTTTGCATCGAGATACTTCCATGCGCCTTTGTAGCGCTTGAACCGGGAGCGTTCGTGGAGTTTGTGGGGTTGTCCGTTTTCGAAGTATTCGGCGATGAATTCGACTTTGCCGGTCTTGTCGGCGGGGCCGCCTTTGGAGGATCCGAGGATGGTGAGGAAGCGCCAGTTGGCTTCGTGGATGTGTTCTTCCAGGCGGCTTTTCAGATCGCTGGGCCGGGTGTCGGGATGTTGGGTGGCGACGAGGTAGTCGACCAAGCGGAAGAAGAAGGCGCTGTAGCGGGAGCGCATGAGTTGTTCGGCGGTTTCCGGTTTCGCGGTGCCGAGGTGATAGGGCTGGCAGCAGGCGGCGTAGGTTTCGCGGCTTTTGCAGGGGCACAGTGACAGATCCCTTGGTCCTGCGGGGCGTTCCGGTGGTTCGTTCATTGGTCCGGAGTGTGATGGAAGGATCCTAGGCTTTGCGGCGTGGGAGGGCTTTGAGGCCTTTGTAGCCGATGAGTTTCTGGCGGTCTTCGTCCCAGAGGCGGTAGTTGAGGGACTTGATGCTGGTGCGGACGGTGAGCGGTTTGATGTTGCGGAACATCGGCTCGGAGTTGTGGGCGCGCTCGAGGTGGTAGTTCGGGATGCGCGGGCTGAGATGGTGGATGTGGTGGAAGCCGATGTTTCCGGAGAACCACTGGAGGATTTTCGGGAGCTTGTAGAACGAGCTGCCTTCGAGCGCGGCTTTGGCGTAATCCCAATCGGGACGGCGTTCCCAGTAGGCGTCCTCGAACTGGTGCTGGACGTAGAACAGCCAGACGCCGGCGGTGGTGGCGAAGCCCATGACGGTGAGCTGGATGATGAGATAGGGAATGAGGCCGTAGACCAGCGCGAGGCCGACGACGAATGCGAGGAGCGCGATGTTGGTGTAAAGGAGCCAGAGTTGCTCGCGTTTGCCGGCCTTGGGGACGGGGAAGCGCTGGATGATGAGGAAGAGGGTGAGCGGCGCGATGAGGAAGAGGACGATCGGATTCCGCGAAAGGCGGTAGGCGAAACGGCGCCAGCGGGAGGATTCGAGATACTCCTTCACGGTGAGCGTCCAGACGTCGCCGATGCCGCGGCGGTCGAGATCGCCGGCGCTGGCGTGGTGGACGGTGTGTTCCCAGCGCCAGATGTGGAAGGGGGTGAAGACGAGGAAGCCGGTGATGATGCCGGTGATCTCGTTGGCGCGTTTCGATCGGAAGAATGAGCCGTGGGTGCAGTCGTGGAAGATGATGAAGGTGCGGACGAGGAATCCGCCGGCGAGGATGGCCATGGGGATGACGAGCCACCATGAAACGCTCATGGCAAAATACATGCCGACCCAGAGTCCGATGTAGGGGCCGAGGGTGTTGACGAGTTGCCAGGCACCTTTGCGTTTCGAAGGTTGCTGGTATTTGCGGACGATATCCTTCCATCCGGCGGTTTCTTCGTCGAAGCGGTCCTTCCCGGTTCCGGCCGGAGCATTGGCTGTCATTGTCGGCGCAAGGTCGGGCCGCGGGCGACCGGGCACAATGAGGAAACGCGATTATTTCGCGGCATCCGGCCCGGCGGAAATCGCGGGCGGCCCGAGCAGGACGGGGATTTTCGGCAACAACCATTCCCTCGCGGAGCGGTTTTTCAGGGCGCAGGCCCAGATGGTGACGACGTGCCAGCCGAGTCCGCGGAGGGCGTTTTCGGCGCGGAGGTCGCGGGCTTGGTTGTTGGTGATCTTGTTTTTCCACCAATCGGTGCGCGTGCCGGGGATGCGGAAATCCGGGCAGTGTTCGTGGCCGTGCCAGAAGCAGCCGTGGACGAAGATGACGGTGCGGAGTTTCGGCAGGACGATGTCAGGCCGGCCGGGGAGGGATTTGTTTTTCGGACCGCTCACGGTGAAACGGTAACCGAGGCGGTGGAGCATCGAACGCAGCGCGAGCTCGGGTTTCGTGTTCCCGCCACGGATGCGGGACATGACGTAGGAACGTTTTTCAGGTGTGAAGACGTCGGTCATCAGGCGGGGTTCACGGGGAACCTAGCAGTCGGATGACGTTACTTCAAACCCGCGTGGAAGATGGAGCGGGATGGCCCATGGCAACGGGGTTCGCGAACGTTATGGCGTTTCGCTGGATACCCCGGAGCGATGGGTCATCGCGCCCCACCGGATCATTTGGCGGTGAGGACGGGCGTGGTTTTCTCCTTCACTCTCACGCCGGGCGGAAGCTCGACGGGATTGAGGTTCGTGATGAACCAGGTGAGCGAAGCGAGGGCCACGGCGGAAAGCAGGAGTGGAAGTGCGAATTTCATAAGCCGGGGATTGCTTGTGGTGTCTGACGGATCGCTCCATCGGTTATTCAAACGAATTACGGCGCGGAATCTTGGACGAATTCGATGCCGTGGTCGGCGGCGATGGCAACGATGGCCGCCATGTCAGGTCCATCAGGCAGATGGAACGGGATTTCGCATTTGTCAAAGAACGAGATGAGGTTGGGCGAATTAGCGAGCACCTGGAGTTTTCCATCCGTGTCGCCGACGTTGCGGAATGCATGGGCCTGTCCTCGCGGAAGAAAGGCGGTGGTGCCTGGGCCGCCTTCGGTCCAGACGCCATCCGCGAAGAAGGCGAAGCGGCCTTCGATGACTGTGAGCATTTCATCTTCGTCGCGATGAACGTGCACGGGTGGTCCGTTCCCTGGTGGAGCAGTGAACATGCCAGCCAGCATCCAACCGTTGCTGTTCTCCGGTGTGAGGAAGAATCGGAGACGACCGCCGAAGCAGGCCATGGTGGTGGATGGATCGGGAATATGGAGGACGGTTTTCATCGGAAGAAGATGCGGGTGCTGTTGTGGTTCTTGTCGATGCCGGTGAGTTCGGGCCCGGACTTTTCGATGGGTTTTTCCTTTGGCAGTGAAACCGGCGGCATCTGGACGGGATGGGCGTTCACGAGTGTCCAGACGACGACCGCGATGAAGAGGCCGGAGAGCAGGAATGGCAGCGCGAATTTCATGACGAGGTTTCCAACGGTTGGACGAAGGATGGCAGCGGTGATGGAAATCGTAAATGGGACTAAAGTAGGATGCCGTCGGATTCACCGTGGAACGTCTTCATCGGGCATCGCCTGGGGCACGGTGGTGGGCCATGAGAGCTTCAATCCGGTGCCGGGCCACGTCATCGTGTTGCCACGGAACGCGCCGTTGCCCCAGTTGATGGGCATCTGCGGCTGCGGATAGAAACGGGGAATGCGAGCGTGTTCTGGCGGATGTAGGTGGTGGTGGAACCGTCGGTGTTCGTGCGCACTTCGGTTTCGGTGAAATCACCATCGCCGAACAAGTGGAGCGGATTGATGAGTCCGTCGTTGTAGAGGATCGTCCCGCTGCAACGGATGCGGCGCGGCGCGTAGTTGTTGTCGACGTTGTGATCGACGGAAGTGAGATTCGATCCGCCCGACCATGTGATCGTCGTTCCTGCGGACGGGCTGTGCGTGCCGGTTCCGGAAACGGTGCCGTAGCAATCGGCCATGTTGGAGAACAACGCGCCGAGGTATTGCGGCGGCATCTCGGGATTGCCGCGGCTGCCGTGGATATCCGCGCGGAACTTCGCGGTCATCTTCAGCGTCGCAAGCAATCCGCCATCACCTTTCGCTTCATACGTGAATGGCACGGCCCATTCGGTGATCGGCACGGCGTTGCTGCGTGTGGTGAAATTTTTCTTCATCACGACCTGGATGCTTCCGACCGGTGGCGACGACGGCATGCGGATGGTGATGCCATCGTAGGGACTCCAACGGACGACTTTCATCGGGAGCCCGCCCCAAAGCACTTCGCGGAGCCCTTCGCCGGGATCGTCGCCGAAGTCACCTTCGATGAGATATTTCGCATAGGGTTCGCTCGGCCATGCATCCTCATGCAGCACGCGCATGATGGTCGGCTTGAGGATGTGGGCGGGTGTGTCGGGATGATGCGTCCACGTGAGCTTCGCGTTCGGGCGCGATTGGTTTTCGTACATCGGGCTCGGATCGACATCGAAATCGAAGGCGCTCATCCACCAGCGCGTCATCTTCAGCGAGAACGACCGCTCGATCGGATTCGAGACCGGCGGTTCCTGGTTCATGCCGAGGAGACGGTCGAAGATTTTCAGGCACGGTGTTCCGCTCCACGGTCCGGAAAGCCAGTCCCAGCTCGCATAGGATCCGCAGCCGGCGTCCTTGAAACTTTCCGCGAGTTCCGGCGAGGCACCGAAACAGGCATCGACGACGACGATCGAGTTCGGCGCGAATTTGAAATACTTGCGGACGAACTTCGCGGGGATCGTGAAGTAGGGGATTTTCCAGGGATTGTCATCGATGGCGAACTTGAGTTCGCCCGCTTTCACGAGCGTCTTGTATTTTCCTTCGATCAGATAGTCCGGAGCGAATTGGCGCGTGACGAGCCCGATGCCTTCCTTGTTCGGCGCGAGCGTGTAAGGGCAGCCGTGCGATTGCCAGAACAGCGCGCCGAGTTCCTTCGCCGCGCACCACTGCTGGACCTGATCGACGGTCGTGCTCGGAAACTGCGTGACCTGATATTGGTTCGAGGAAAGCCAGCCGGCGATGGTCGGCGCCGAATTCGGGAACGTGCTTTCGAGTGAGAACGCGGTGACCGCGGCGTTGCTTCCGGGGAGGTTCTCACCCGACTCCTCCGCCTCCGCCATTTTCGGAGCGACGGCGGCGGTTTTCGCCATGCGGGCGGGGCGTTGGATTTTCGCGGAAAGCGGTGCTTCGAGTCCGGAGGCACCGGTGTATCGCCGGGCGGGGCGCATCAAGGTGACTTCGATGCCATCCTTGAACTGGACCAGCACGTCTTCGGTGAGGGTCGAAGCCCTTGCGGATGCGACCTTGGGATCCTGAAGCGCCCACGTGATGAGCGTCGATTGCCATTGGGCGACCGGCAGGGCTTTCGATTCACGGATCTTGTCCGAGGCGGCGGCGAAGAAGGTCGCCCGGTCCTTTTCCTCGATGCGGTCGCCATAGCTGACAAAGGCGAGGTCATCCCCTGAAAGCTCGACCGGCGGCAGATCGGGTGAGTCGCTCGTTTTCACC
>DATLIO010000561.1:0-4999 GCA_035539355.1 Luteolibacter sp. | reverse complement strand
ATGCGTGGCTTGCTCATGGCTTGAAGATCGACCGCAAGTTGACACAAAAAAACGGCGGCGTCAGCAAAAACACCGACGCCGCCGTGAAATGAGACCGGTCAGGCCGAGGGCTGCACCTCGAGCGCGAGCTCGATGACGACTTCGTCACGGATCAGGTCATCGACCTTGCCCGCGTAGACGATGCCGAAGTCCTTGCGGTTGATGTCGAATTTCGAAGCGATCTTCACCGCGTCACCGCTCTGGGTCACGGTCGCCGGGAAGGTGATGTTCTTCGTCACACCGTGCAGCGTGAAGTTGCCGGACACTTCATAGGAGGTATCGGACTTCTTCGTCAGCGAGGTGGCTTCGAAGGTGGATTCGGGGAACTTCTCGGTATCGAAGAAATCGGCGCTCTTGAGGTGGCCCGTCAGCTTTTCCGCATCGGACCAGAGCGAGTTGACGTCGATGACGACCTTGTGGTCGTTGCCGACGAGCACGCCGTCCTTCACGGTGAAGTGACCGGTGACTTTCTTGAACCCGCCGCTGTGGCTGCCGGTGACTTTCGAGCCGGTGAAGTTGACCGCCGATGTCTCGGCGAACGTGTATTTCGTCCCGCCCCCGGCGGTCGAAACGGTCTTCTCGACGGCTTCCTTCACGGAGGCGGCCTCGGTCTTGTCGGCGGGGTTTTCGCAGGCCACGAAGAGGATCGGAGCTGCGAGGGCGATGGCGATGTATTTTGGTTTCATGATATGTGGGAGTTGATCGGTTGGTGTGAGAGGTTTCAGGCGAGGTCGAAAAGCAGGGCTTCGACCGGGCCATCGGCGGAGATGCGTATTTCGCCCCCTCCTTCGAGGGAAACGGCGTCTCCTTCTTCCAAAAGAATGCCGTTCACGGACATTTTTCCGCGGGCGACGTGCAGCCACAGGCCGCGTCCTTCGGCGAGCTGATGGCTGGTTTCATCCCCTGCCGTTAGACGGAGCAGATAGATGAAGGCATCCTGGGCGATGGTCGCGGAGCCATCACGGCCATCGGGGGAGATCACGAGTGTCTTCGACTCCGTGCCGCCCGAGGGTTTCCATTCCGTGTAGGCCGGCTGGAGATCCCGGGTGTGCGGGGTGATCCAGACCTGCAGGAAGTGGCTGCGTCCGGAAGCGATCGGATTGTATTCCGAATGGCGGACGCCGGAACCGGCACGCATCAGCTGGATTTCCCCGGGCTTCAGCTCGCGCTTGTTGCCGAGCGAATCCTCATGGGCCAGCGCGCCATCCAGGACGTAGGAGAAAATTTCCATGTCCCGGTGCGGATGGGTCGGAAAACCGGCCTTCGGAGCGACCCGGTCGTCATTGATCACGCGCAGCGAACGGAAGCCCATGTGGGCCGGATCATAGTAATCGCCGAAGGAAAACGTGTGCCAGCTGTCCAGCCAGCCGTGGTTGGCATGACCGCGCTCCGTGGCGCGGCGAACTGTCAGTGCGGGGTTGCTTGTCATGCCCTCATCTTATCGGATTTCCCCGATCCGCATAATGCCCTCTCGGCAGACTCAGCATGTCGTCCGCGCATGACCTGAGAAAGAGCATGGAAAGCGCGCCTCATGCTGCTAGAAACGGGCATGGAACTGCGGCAGCTGAAAAATTTCCTGATCATCGGCGAAGAAGGTAGCATCACCGCCGCCGCGCGCATCCTGCGGATCACCCAGCCCGCGTTGAGCCGTCAGATCAAGACCCTCGAAGACGATCTCGGCACGCCGCTGCTCGAACGCGGCGCGCATTCGGTCAGTCTCACGCCTGCCGGTGAGGCATTGATGACCGAGGGCAGAAAGCTCGTCAAAGCCGCCGATGCGATGATCGAGAAAGTGAAACTCGCCGGCATCGGCGAACCGCTCCGCATCGGCTACGCCCCTTCCCTCGCCGGCGATTTCCTTGCCGTGGCGATCGAACGTTTCACCCAATTCCATCCGCGCGTCCGGGTCAGCCTCAGCGATTGCTCGTCCGCCGAAATGCGCGCCGGACTTTCCTCCGGAAAACTCGATCTCATCCTAGCACCTCCCGCTCCCGTCCAGGAGATCCATTGGGAAAACCTCCGCACCTACGGCTGGCGGCTCGTGATGAAATCATCGCATCCGCTCGCATCGAAAAAGAAGATCTCCGCCGCCGATCTGTCAGGTGAGAAGCTGCTTCTCTACGATCGCGAACACTATCCCGAATACTGGGAACGCATCACCAGCTACTTCCGCGAAAACAAACTGCAGGCGAAGATCGGCGGCGAATTCGATGGCATCAGCAGCCTTCTCGCCGCGCTCGAAGCGGGCATGGGTGTCGCGTTGTTGTCGGACAGCATTTCCATCGACCGTGGTTCGCGCGATCCGCTCATCGGTCTGCCTCTAACAGGCGAGCCCGCGAAGATCATCGTCGCCGCCGGTGTCGCATCGGATCAACCGTGCCGCCCCTCCGTCCTCGCGTTCATCGAGGAGCTGAAACGTGCGGCGAAAGGAAAGTAATCCGCGCACCCATGATCCTCCAGTACCGGAACACACCCGCCGATTCTTCGGCACATTTTTACCTGATCAATCCGAAAGCAGTCGAAACCGCCACCACTGACTACCAATACAACTCCATTCTTTGGGTGATCCTGGTGGTCGTTGGCATGATCTGGGGCAGTGCGGTATCCCTTTATCTTGGGTTCGTTTACCTCACGGTGTTGATCTATCTTGTTTATCAGATCTCCGTGTATCCCCGAAAATACCGGGATGCAATCGAGCAGACTTTCCGGGCACAACATGAGAAAGGGATCGTTCTCACCGTTACCGACGAAGGAATCACCGAACTCTGTGATGACATCGAAAGCTTTGTTCCGTGGAAAGCGATCGTCAGCTATCATCATGTGGACGACAGACTGTTCATCCTGCTGAAATCGGACCAATGGGCGATCATCCCGAAATCGGAGATCACCGAAGGCGCGGAATATTTTGATCCATTGATCGAGCGACTCGCCGAAAAAGGGATTCCGGCTAAATCGCAGGCAAAAAAATAGCGGCGGTCATAGACCGCCGCTACAAGGAATCAAAAGAGCCTCAGACCACCTTGGTCACGCCCGGGACCGGGGTCGGATACAATCCGTCCGCACCGGCTTTCGGGCCTGGATCCGCGTCCCATGCGAGCTTCTGCGGCATGGTGTCGACGGTGGAGTTGAGCGCCTGCTCCCAGGTCACTTCCTGACCGGAATAGGTCGCCATCCGTCCGAGGATCGCGGAAAGCGTCGACTCGGCCGTGAAGTAGGCGTCGTTGATCGGCTTGTTCTCCTGGATGTGTTTGACCAGCACGTCGTGCTCGGTCTGGTAAGGGTTGTTGTCCGGACCACGGAAACGCCAGATGACTTTTCCGCTGCGGTCCTTGATCTGTCCCGGCTGGGCGGTGCCCTGCGTGCCGGCCATGGATTCGCTGACGCGGCCCCAGGTGCCGTCCCAGTGTTTGCACTGGCTGTTCATGACGGTGCCGTCGGCGTAGGTGTATTCGACGTAGTGGTGGTCGTAGATTTCGCCCCAGTCCTTGCCGATGCGCTTGGTGCGTCCGCCGATGCCGTTCGCTTTGACCGGATGCTGGCCGCCTTTGAACCAGTTGACGACGTCGATGTTGTGGATGTGCTGCTCGACGATGTGGTCGCCGGAAATCCAGTTGAAGTAGTACCAGTTCCGCATCTGGTATTCCATTTCGGTCATGCCTTCCTTGCGGGCGCGGGTCCAGACACCGCCGCCGCTCCAATAGACCTGGGCGGAGACCATGTCACCGATCAGGCCTTCTTTGACCTTGGCGAGCGTTTCGAGATAGCTGTTCTGATAGTGGCGCTGCAGGCCGCCGACGATCTTGAGGCCTTTGAGGTCCGCTTGTTTCGCGGCTTCGAGCACCTTGCGGATGCCGGGGCCATCGACGGCGACGGGTTTTTCAAGGAACACGTGTTTCCCTTTCTCGACCGCGTATTCGAAATGCGTCGGACGGAAGCCCGGAGGTGTCGTGAGGATCACGAGATCGGCGGCTTCGATCGCGCCTTTGTAGGCGTCGAATCCGGCGAAGATCCGCTCCTGCGGGACATCGACCTTGTCAGGAAACTGCTTCTTCAGCGCATCGAGCGCGCGCTGGGCGTTGTCCGGGAAAGCATCGGCGACGGCGACGAGGCGGGTGCCTCCGGTCGTGAGCGATTGCGTGGCGGCGCCGGTTCCACGGCCACCACAACCAACGAGAGCGATCTTGATCTCTCCGCCTTTCTTGGCCTCCTGGGCGCGGAGGATCGCCGGCATGGCGGCGGCGGCGGTCACGAGCCCGCCGGTTTTCAGGAAAGAGCGTCGATCGGTAGGATTTGGAGCATTCATGAGTGTGCTTAAACGGCGCCCGAGCCCCTCATCTTACCAGAAAAATCACTTCCCGGCCGGAGCGACCGCCGCATCCGGCGCTTCATCGCCGTAGAAGCTCTTGATGTAGCCGAACTCGACCAGCGTGTCCTGCCACGGAGCGAGGATTTCAGGGGATTGGAAGATGCGGCCGCTCATCGCGAGCCACTCCTCGGCCTTCAGGAGATCGCCTTTTTCGTAAGCGATCGCCGCCTGCGCGAAATAGTAATACGGCGACTCGTCGAGGTAGTCGTATTTCTCCGCGAGTGCCGCCACTTCGGCCTTCAAACCGAGCTTCTCCTTGCAGAGCAGCAGTTTGAATTCGATCAGACGACCGAGAACGAGGTTATCCGGGGCAATCTTCTTGCTCAGCGCGTCGAACGCATCGTGCGCTTCCTTCCATTTGCCGGACTGGCGGGCGGTGACGAATTTCACTTCCGCGATGTTGAACTCGACGCTCGGATTCCCCGGGGAAAGCACCAGCGCCTTGTCGAACTCCACCGTCGCCTTGTCGAAATCCCGGAATTCGACGTAGCACGAGCCGCGCAGGTTGTAGATTTCCGGAGCATCGGCGAACACCTTCTCCGCCTTGTAAAGCTCGTCGAGCGTTTCAAAAACCCGCTTCGCTTGGAAAAGGCG
>DATLIO010000560.1:0-4602 GCA_035539355.1 Luteolibacter sp. | reverse complement strand
TCGCTCAACACCGTCGGCCTCTGGCATTTCCCGATCCGCTATTCGTGGATGGCTCCCACGGAGTCCGTCCGGCGCGCGTTCCTTTTCACCGACCGCTCGCTCTATCGCCCCGGCGAAACCGTCCGGCTCAAAGGCGTGGTCCGCACCCAGGCGGGAAACACGATCCAACCCGCCATCGCCAGCCCGGCCCGCATCGTGATCATCGACCCGTCGGACAAGGAGATCTTCACCGCACCGGTCACGCTTTCCGACACCGGTTCCTTCGATCTCACCTACACGCTGCCCGCCGACAAAACCGGGACGCACCTCATCCGGCTCCAATTCCCCGAGGAACTCGCCAAGGCGGAAGAGTTGGAGGAAGAGTGGGAACAACAGGAAGCGATCCGTGCCAGCGCCTCCTTCGAAATCGAACTCCCCGTTGAAGAATTCCGCCGCAACGCGTTCGAAATCGAGCAAAGCATCGCCAAGCCGGCGAACGGTGCGACCAACGTTTCATCGGACCTGTCCGCGACCTATTACCAAGGCCAGCCCGTCGCCGCCGGAAAGGTGAACTACTACACGCGGATCACACCGAAGAACCCCTACCCGGATCGTTTCCGTGATTTCCTCTTCGGCAATCACCGCACGGCGGATTGGAGCTATTGGTATCACTACTTCGGCTATCGCTCCCGTTACGACGATGAAGACGGCGGCTCGCAGGAAGCAGGGCCCTCGAACACCCAGGGCGAGGCCACGCTTTCCCCCGAAGGCAAGGTCGTGATCTCCTCGGAAGTCCCCAAAGCCGAATTCCCGACCTCGAGTGAAGTCCGGATCTCCACCGAAGTCACCGATTCGAACAACCAGACACTCACCTCGTCCGCCACGACCACCGTCCATCCCGCGGAGCTCTACATCGGAGTCTCGCGTGTCGACCAACTCGTCCGCGCCGGTGAGAACGTCCCGCTCCGGCTGGTCGCGGTCGACACCGAAGGAAACCCGTATCCGAATCCTGTCTCCGTCTCGGCGACCCTGACCCGCCAGGTCAACAAGTCGGTCCGCTCGCAGAACGAAAACGGCGACACCGTGACCCGCAACGACTCGGCCGAGGAAACGGTTCTCGTTTCCGAAGTCAGCATCGATCCCGCCGACTCCGCCAAGGAAGGCAAGGCGCTCCCATTCGCTCCGAAACAAAACGGCACCCACTATCTCACGCTCCGCGGCAAGGATGCCGACGGCCGTGAATTCGCCACCGTCACCAGCTTCGAAGTCTATGGCGCGGAGGATTACCCGTGGCTCTACGAGGACGGCATGCGGGTGAAACTCATCGCCGAGAAGAAATCCTACAAAGCCGGCGAAACCGCACGGGTGCTCGTGCTTTCACCGATCGAAGGCACCGCGCTCGTGACCGTCGAACGCGAGAAAGTCCTGCGCTCATTCCTCACGCCGCTCAAAGCCGACAAGCCGATCATCGAAATCCCGATCGGTGCCGATGACGCGCCGAACGCCTACGTTTCCGTGCTCATCGTCAAAGGCGCCGCCGAATCCGCACGCGAGTTCAAGGAGCCGCAACTCCGTCTCGGTTACTGCGAACTCACGATCGAGAACGAACGCGACAAGCTCGCCGTGAGCCTCGCCGCCGGCGGACCTGAAAACGACACGTTCACGGTGTCGACAGGTCCGCAGGCCGGCAAACAACTCCCAGCCTGCCGTCCCGGTGAAACCGTCACCCTCACCGGCACGGTCACCCTCGCCGATGGCAAACCCGCCGCCGGCGCCGAGCTGACGCTTTACGCCGAAGACGAAGGCACGCTCGCGGTGATGGGATACGAGACACCCGATCCGCTCGCGTTCTTCTACGATCCCCGTGTGCTCTCGATCGAAGCCGGGGTTTCGTTCAACAACTTCCTCACGGAAAATCCGGAGTATCGCAACTTCTACAACAAGGGCTTCTTCATCGGCGGCGGCGCCGATCTCGGCGAGCTCGCCGAGCTTTACCGGAAGAACTTCGATCCCTGCGCGACATGGGCTCCCGTCGTGAAAGCCGGACCGGATGGAAAATTCACTCACACCTTCAAGGTGCCTGACACGCTCACCCGCTACCGGGTCATCGCGATCGCCCATCAGGCGGAGAAATTCGGCAACGCGGAATCCGCCATCGTCGTCAACAAGCCGCTGATGCTCGAACCGAAAACCGCCCGCTTCGCGAACCAAGGCGACAAGTTCAGTCCGCAGGTGCTGGTCCAGAACGCATCGCCGCACAACGGCACCTGGGAAGTGACCTTCTCCACCGGCCGGGGATCCGAAACCCCGACCTGCCGCGCGCTCGGCGATCTCACCCAAACCGTCACGCTCAACGCCGGCGCTTCCGCGACACTTGCTTTCCCGGTGATCGCGGAGTCGACGGGCGAGTCGGTTTTCTCATGGAAAGCGACTCCGGTTTCACTCGGCAACCAGCAACTGACACCACCGCTCACCCGCTCGTTGTCGGATGCGGTCGAAGCGAAATTCGAAGTGCAATACCCGATGCCGCTGATCCGTCAGGTGAAGTTCGTCAAAGTCGAGGGCCGCCAGAACCTGCTCGGGCAGATCGATCCCGCCCTGCTTTCCGGCACCGGCGATGTGACGCTCGAATTCTCCCGCTCACCGCTCACGGAAATCTCCGGCTCGGTCGACTATCTGCTCAGTTATCCACACGGCTGCGTTGAACAAACGACCTCGTCACTGATGCCATGGTTCGCGGTGAATTCGCTGCGCTCCGTCGTTCCCGCTTTCGCGAAGGTTCCGGAAGAGAAAACGAAGATCGCCATCCAGAAAGGCGCCGACCGCCTGCTCTCAATGCAACTGCCCGACGGCTCGTTCACTTATTGGCCCGGCGCGAAGGAACGCGTCGATTGGGCGACGTCCTATGCGGGACTCGGTCTGATCCTCGCGAAAAAGAACGGCGCGAACGTCCCGGAATCGGCGATTGATTCGCTCTGCAATCACCTGACCGAATCACTCCGTGGCATCGCCGATGTGAAATCTTCGTCGAAGCTCGAAGAACATGCCCGCGGCCTGTGGATCCTCGCCCTCGCCGAAAAGCCGCAGTCCGCTTATCAAAGCGTGTTGCTCGACCGCATCGCCGATCTCACACCGGGTGCACGTGCCTTCCTCGCACTCGCGTTCCACGCTTCCGGCGAAGCGCCCGCCACCGCGAAAGCCGTGCTCACTTCCAAAACCCCTCTCCGCATCAAGCCCGACGGCTGGATGCGCTGGGACGCCGACGATTCACTCAAGCTTCTCGCCTGGGCCAGCATCGATCCGGCATCGAAGGAAACGCTCACCGCCGTCGACCGGCTCATCCACGACCGCAATCCCTACGGCCACTGGAACACGACATGGGTGAACGGTTGGAGCCTGCTCGCGATGGCCACCTACGCCGAGAACCAGAAGACCACCGCCGACACCTGGACCGCCGAGTTCACCAAACCGCTCCCGGGCGGGACGGTCACCCTCACCGCGGAAAATCCAACGGCATCCGCCACGGTGAAGATCACGCCGGACCTCGCACTCGACATCAACCCGAGCGGCGTCGGCTATGTCCGGATCAAGGTGGCCGCGAAACCGAAGATCGAACCGATCGCCCCCGTTGCCACGAACGGCCTTTCCGTCGACCGGATCTACGAACGGATCAAGGCCGACGGCTCCGCCGAAATCCTCACCGAACCGAAACTGGGTGACCTCATCCGTGTTTCGCTCCGCGTGACACTTCCGAACGACAACACGAAGTATCTCGTCATCGAGGACATGCTTCCTTCGGTCTTCGAAACGGTGAACACCGAATTCAAGACCCAGGGCACCGGCACGGGAGTCGCCACCAGCGCGAACGATTGGAGCGTCAGCCATTCGGAGCTTCGCACGGATCGCGCCGTGTTCTATCTCGACCAGATCTGGCGCCGGGGCACCTACACGCTGACCTATCTCGCCCGTTGCACGGTTCCCGGCGAAGCGATGGCGCCGCCCGCGAAAGTGGAAGGCATGTATGACCCCGAGTTCTACGCGCTTTCGGCATCACGCGTGTTCTCCACGAAATGAGGAATCCACGGAAAGGATGACATGGCTCTTCACAGGTCCCGCCCGGACCTGATATGCCACCGGGTCATGTCATCCCAGATCGTGAAATCCATCGCGTCGGTTTTTCTTCTGACCTCCGCCCTTCTTCCCGCGGCCGAAGCGGCTCCGCGTGAAATCCTGCTCTGGGAAAAAGATGCCCCCGGGAACACCGCCGCGTTGCACAAGCCCGTCTCACAACCCCGTCCCGGCGGCGTCACCGCCGTGGAGGGTATCGGGATTCCTTCGGTCATCCTCCATCAACCGTCATCGGAAGGGAAAAACCGTCCCGCCGTGATTCTCTGCCCCGGCGGAGGTTACAGCCGCCTCGCGGCCATCGAGACCGGCAACGGCACGCTGGAACCCTTCCTCAAGGACGGCTTCGTCGTCATCGTGCTCAAGTATCGGACCGTTCCCACGCCAAGGGAAGCCGCGGACCACGCGCTCGTGGACGCGAAACGCGCCGTCCGTTTCACCCGTCATCACGCGGAGGAGTGGGGCATTGATCCTGCCAGGATCGGTGTCGTCGGTTGG
>DATLIO010000559.1:0-2797 GCA_035539355.1 Luteolibacter sp. | reverse complement strand
GACGGGGCGGAAACGGGGGGGTATGCGTGCGGCCCGCTTTTTCCGCCGATGTCGATTTCCGCCTATGCCATCCCTTCGCCCGCGCTGGAGCGCGAGGTGAAACGCCGCCGTTCGTTCGCGATCATTTCGCACCCGGATGCGGGCAAGACGACGCTCACGGAGAAATTCCTGCTCTACGGCGGTGCCCTCAACCTCGCGGGATCGGTCACGGCCCGGAAAAACCAGCGCGCGACGACGTCCGACTGGATGGAGCTGGAAAAACAGCGGGGGATCTCGATTTCCTCCACGATCCTGCAGTTCGAATACAAGGACTGCGTGGTGAACATCCTCGATACGCCGGGTCACAAGGACTTCTCGGAAGACACCTACCGGGTGCTGACGGCGGTCGATGCGGCGGTCATGGTGGTTGATGCCGGCAAAGGCATCGAGACCCAGACGCGGAAACTTTTCGAAGTCTGCCGCCGCCGCGGAGTGCCGATCTTCACGTTCATGAACAAGCTGGACCGTCCGGCCCGGCCTTCGCTCGATCTGCTGGACGAGTTGGAAAGCGTGCTGGGAATCGCGGCTTATCCGTTGAACTGGCCGCTGGGCGACGGCCCGCGTTTCAAGGGTGTCTATGACCGCGAGCACAAGCAGGTGCATCTCTTCGAAAGGACCGTCCATGGAGCGTATCGCGCGCCGGTGAGCGTGAAAGGCATCGAGGATGAGAGCGTGAAGAACGCGATGGATGAGAAGACCTACGAGCAGGTTTGCGATGAGCTGGAACTGCTCGAAGGCGCAGGCGCGGAATTTGACATCTCCGCCGTGCTGGCCGGTGAACTGACGCCGGTTTTCTTCGGCTCCGCCGCGAACAACTTCGGCGTGCAGCTTCTTTTGGACCGGTTCCTCGAACTCTCGCCACCACCGCTGAAGAAGGAAACCCCGAACGGTGAGATCGATCCTTCCTCGGAGAAATTCTCGGCGTTTGTTTTCAAGATCCAGGCGAACATGAATCCGAAGCACCGCGACCGCGTGGCGTTCATCCGGATCGTTTCGGGGAAATTCGAGCGCGACATGAACGTGCTCAACACCCGCAGCGGGGAGAAGATGCGGCTTTCGAACTCGCAGCGTCTTTTCGCACGCGACCGGGAGACGGTGGACGACGCGTTCGCCGGTGACGTGGTCGGTCTGGTGGGCAACCACGACCTGCTGATCGGTGACACGCTGGCGGAGAGCAAGCTGGTCGTGTTCGACGAGATCCCGCGTTTCGCGCCGGAATGTTTCTCGTGGCTGCACAACAAGAGCACCGCCAAATACAAACGGTTCCGCGATGGTCTGGCGCAGCTTTTGAAAGAAGGCGTCGCGAGCGAATTCACGATGCTCGAGCAGACCGGTTCGCAGATTCCGCTGCTCGGTGCGGTGGGTCCGCTCCAGTTCGAAGTGCTGCAGCACCGCCTCGAGGGCGAATACGCGGCCGAGACACGGATCGAGTCCGCCGACTGGTCGATCGCCCGCTGGCTGAAGCCGAAGGAAGGGGATCCGCTCGCTCCGGAAGCGCGGCCCGCGCTTTCGCTCGGCGTCACGCTGGCGAGGGATTCCAACGGCTGGTTGGTCGCACTGCTGCCGAGCGAATGGGCCGTGAAAACGTTCGTCGACAAGAACGAGGACTGGATCATCTCCGAGCAGCCGTTTCCGCCGTTGGCGGCGCAGTGAGTTTGTGAAAATTCCGTGAAGTGCGGAAGTTTGCTGGGCGTGGCGTTCTTCTCCGCTAGAGTGCGGTGATGCATCGAAAACTATCCGTATTGATCGCGTTCGTTCTCGTAACTCCTTCCTTTGCACTGACGGACGCCTCAAAAACCGAACTGGCGAAACTCGTGGAAGCGGTCCGGACGGAAAGCGCGGGGATGCAGGGGGATCGCGAAAATCAGAGATATGTCCAGGGCTTTATCCGTGAGTTGGAAAGACATGCCGGCTCCGAAAGCTCAGTGCAACTTGATCAGACGCTTTCCCAGTATGCGGGCTATTTCAGGACGAAGGAGGTGGCGGACGCCATCACGTCACTCCAGACGCGGTTGACGGAGGAGCGAAAGCAGGCGGATGACCTTTATGCACGGAATCTGGAAACACTTCTCAAAAAAGCTTCGGACGCGGTGAGCACTGCGAAAGAGCCAGCCGACTTGGATGAAATCATCACCCAACTGGGCAAGGTCGATAGAAATGAATACCGGGCCTATAACCAGAGCGGCATTGTTCCGGAAAACATACAACGCCTTCTGGCGGTTGTTTCTCCAGCGAGATCCTTCGTTGAAAAATGGCAGGACTATCTTGCTGCGATGAAATCCAATGATTTCCGGGCGGCAAGGCTGGTCCTCAAAACTCTGGTGCAGGGTGAACGGGGTGATCCGGGATTTGTCCCACGTTCCGAAATCCTCGCGAAGTTGCAGGAGCTTTCCGGGACCCGGGAACGGGCGGTGAAGATCATTGCAGGGATCAACACGCTTGAAGAGATCGGTGACAAGGTCGCGCTTCTTCAGTCCTTCTCTACGGAGTATGACGGGAGTGGACCGGGGATCCACGATCTGATCGCCGCGTTGGTGCCGATCAACAAAAGCTACAGGGATTTCCTGGGAGGGATGCCTGTCATGGTTGATGTGGACAACCAGTCTTACGCTCAGCTGCCGAAAGACGTTGCCGCGAAGGTGATGGATCTCAGGAAGTTGCTGCTCATTCTTGTCTTGCCCCGCTATGTCGGCGCGCCCGAAGGGACAAAAGCCGCTCCGGATGAGACGGTTGCCGCCTTTTTGGATCGCATCGCCGC
>DATLIO010000558.1:0-2132 GCA_035539355.1 Luteolibacter sp. | reverse complement strand
CGCTGCCGGTGCATCTGGCGGTTTCGGCGGGGGCACCGCTGGCCCTGGCGCTCGAGCGGGAGGTTTACGAAACCGCGGGGTTGAAGATCCACAATTTCTACGGCGCGAGCGAATGCGGCGGGATTTCCTACGATGCCACACTCACACCCCGGGAAAGCGCGGAGGATGTCGGCGACGTGCTGCCCGGCGTTTCGGTGGCCGAAGGCCCCGGCGGCCGGTTGCTGGTGGAAAGCGACGCGGTGGCGATCGGCTACGATGAATCCCGTAGCGACGACGTTCTCGGAAATGGACGTTACCTGACGCGTGACACCGGCTTTCTCACCGGATCGTCGCGCCTGCATCTGTCCGGAAATACGGGCGGGGCGATCAATGTTTCCGGAAGGAAGATCAGCCCGGCGAAAGTGGAGGCCGCGCTGACGGCCACCGGATTGGTTTCAAGGGTGAGGGTCTTCGGTGCGAAGAGTTCCGATCCGGAACGGTTCGAGGAGATCCATGTGTTGTTCGAAGGCAATACCACGGCGGACGCCTTGAAGCTGGCCGCCGCGGATCATCTCGAAACATGGGAGTTGCCGAGGCACTGGCACGAGGATCAGAATCTCTGGAAGCTGGAATCCGGTGCCTTGAGAGCGATGTGGTCGGCGAAATCCTGAGCGAATGAAGAGAAGCATCAACCAGTGGCTGCGTTGCGAGGAATCGGGAGGACCTTTCACCCACTGCATCCACTGCCGGCTTCCGCTGGCCGAGATCGCGGAGCCGTGGCTGGTGAACAAGGATTATCATCGCGACGAGTGCGTGCTGGAATACGCGATCTGCAAGCCGTGCCGGGATGAGACGACGTCGAAACTTTCCGAGGAGTCCAAGGAGGCCGTCAGGTTGTTTCTCGAAACCCAGATCGACTGGAACGAACGGCAGAAAGAGTTCATGCTGATGACGGACGAGGCGGAGCGCTTCGACGCGTGCGTTTCCTGCCGCAAGGACCGCGAATCCTGCGAGGGCTTCGCGATTTCGGCGCTGCACGATTCCGGCGGGCAGCTGGTGACCGGGCCGCTGCCCCTGTTGATCTGCCACGAATGCGTGGGCAGGATCACGGCGTCGTTGTCGGAGGAAAGCAGGGGCGTCTGGCGGCAGTTCGTGGCCGAACATTTCGACGGACCGCCGGGCGATCTCGGGGCTTCCGATGGATTCGGGATTTTCTGAATCAACCGTGCGAGAGCGCTTCCTCGAACACCGAGATCAGATGTTCGGTCGGCTCGAGACCGACGGAGACGCGCAACAGATTCGCCGAAACCCCGCAGGCTTCCGCCCATTCGAGTTCGTGGTAGTGGGCGAGCAGCGTGTAGGGGCAGACGAGGGTGAACGCGGTTCCGAAGCTCGGGCCTTTGTTGAAGCGCAGCGCGTCGTAGACCTTCGGCGTTTTCTTCGGAGCCTTCAACGTGAAGGACAGCAGTCCGCCGTAGGCGTCCTTTTCCCGCATGACGGCGTGGTATTGCTCCGTGTTGACACGGGAAGGATGCCAGACCTCGGCGACGGCCGGGTGTTCGGCAAGCCAGGTGGCGAGCGCGAGGGCGTTCGCGTTGATGGTTTTCATCCGCGCCTTGTAACCCTTCATGTTGGAAAGAAGGATTTCGGCGTCACCGATGTAGAGCGGGGAGTTTTCCGTGGCATCCAGACCGACCGGTCCGCGGAGTTCATTCGCGAACGGTGAATCGGTGCGGAGTCCGACCATGCCGGCCATGACATCGCCGGCGCCGGAAACCCACTTGGTGAGGCTGCCGGTGACGACGTCGGCGAATTTCAGCACATCGACGTTCAGAGGACCGGATGCCGAGTCATCGACGATGAACGGCGTCTGGCCCTGCGCGCAGGCTTCGGCGACGCGCTGGAGATCGACGGTGCGGAGCAACGGATTGCTAGGGACTTCCGTGAACACGCCGGCGAATTCGCCCTGGCGGATGCGTTGCAAGGCTTCGTCGAACGATTCACCCGTGGCTTCGTTCAGATAGACGACGCCGTGGCCGAAGAGTTCCTGGATTTTCAGGGAATCGACGTAGGGGAATTCGAGCTGCAGCGTTTTCTTGCCTTGCAGGGCGCCGGGCAGCGAACGCAGCACCGAGAGGACCGCGGACATGCCG
>DATLIO010000557.1:0-4607 GCA_035539355.1 Luteolibacter sp. | reverse complement strand
TGAGGAAAACCTCAAAACCGCCCGCGAGGAGATCCAGCGGCTCGACGCCATCCTGAAGCAATTCCTCCACGCCGTCCGCCCCACGAAACCGACCCGCGAACGCTGCGACATCCATTTCCTCCTGAAGGAAACCCTCAAGCTGCTCGAACCCGAACTCGCTTCCCGTCACATCGCGGTCGAGCTCGATCTCGCGGAATTCCTTCCGCCCGCGACCGTCGATTCCGGCCAGTTCCAGCAGGTGTTCTACAACCTCATCCGCAACGCCTATCAGGCCCTTCCCGGAACCGGCGGCCGCATTTCCATCCAAACGGAATTCAACGACTACGAGTTCATGATCTCGATCGCGGACAACGGCACCGGCATTTCCCCGGAGCACATGGGCGCGTTGTTCGAACCCTACCGCACGACGAAATCCTCCGGCTCCGGATTGGGACTGCTGATCGTCCGCCGCATCATCCGCGAACACGGCGGCGAAATCGAAATCGACAGCAAGGAAAACTCCGGCACCCGCATTCTCATCCACCTGCCCCGCGGCGAACGCGGTCCGCGTCTTCTCGCCTCCCCCACCATCGATCTCTGAGCCATGCAACCCACCCTTCTCATCGTCGACGACGAACGCGCCACCCGC
This sequence comes from Luteolibacter sp., assembly GCA_035539355.1. GTDB lineage: Bacteria > Verrucomicrobiota > Verrucomicrobiia > Verrucomicrobiales > Akkermansiaceae > Luteolibacter. Next base: position 3,979 of record DATLIO010000557.1, on the reverse strand, counting down.
GAAGGACTCCGCAGCGCGCTCGAGGAGGAATTCGACGTCTACACGGCTTCCGGCACCGAGGAAGCCCTCGCCATCCTCAAATCCGAACCGATCCAGCTGCTCCTGACCGATCTCCGGCTGGGCGGCGACTCCGGCATGGACCTGCTCGAAGCCGCCCGGAAACTCCCCGAGCCGCCGGTTTCTCTCATCATGACCGCTTACGGTTCCGTTGACACCGCTGTTGAAGCGATGCGTCGGGGGGCCTGGCATTTCGTCACCAAACCGCTCAATCTGGACGAGGTGGAGATGCTGCTCAAACGGGCGCTGCGCGGAAAGACGCTCGAAACCGAAAACCGCCAGCTCGTCACCCAGGTCCGGCAATCCCACAAGATCGACAAATTGATCGGCAAGTCCGGCGTGATGAACCACGTCTTCGATCTGATCCGTCAGGTCGCTCCGACCAAAGCGACCATCCTCATCGAAGGTGAATCCGGCACCGGCAAAGAGGTCGTCGCCAACACGATCCATCATCTGTCCGGTCGTCCCGCCTCGAAACTGGTGACCGTGAACTGTGCCGCCCTTTCGCCCCAGCTTCTCGAAAGCGAACTCTTCGGCCATGAGAAAGGCGCCTTCACCGGAGCCGCCCAGAAACGCATCGGCCGCTTCGAGCAGGCGGATGGCGGCACCCTGTTCCTCGACGAGATCGGCGAAATCGACCAGGCCACCCAGGTGAAGCTCCTGCGCATGCTCTCCGAGCGGACCATCGAACGGGTCGGCTCCAACACCCCGATCAAAGTCGACGTCCGGGTCATCACCGCGACGAACAAAAGCCTCCGTGACTTGGTCGATGACGGGAAATTCCGCGAAGACCTGTTTTTCCGCCTCAATGTCGTGAAAATCGAAATGCCTCCGCTCCGCACCCGGCGGGAGGACGTCGTCCTGCTGGCCAACAGCTTCCTGCAGGAATTCGCCAAGGAAAACGACCGCCCGAAAAAGCCGCTCACGGATGAGGCGATGAAGCTCCTGATCTCCTACTCCTGGCCGGGAAACGTCCGGGAACTCCGCACCGCGATCGAGCACGGCGTCGTCATGAGCAACGACAATGTCATCGACGTCCGACATTTGCCGCAATTCCTTCATTCCACTCCGATTCCGGCCGCCCAAAGCCCGCTACTGCTCAAAAACCCGCTTGTCGCCACCCCGGATTTCAACTTGCATGCGCTTGAGAGCAACGCGATCCGCGGCGCACTCGCTTCGGCGGGCGGCAACCGTACCAAAGCCGCCGAGCTCCTAGGCATCAGCCGCCGCACGCTTCAGCGCAAGCTCAAGGAATTCAATCTCTAACGACCTTTCCATCCTCTCCCATGAGTCAAAGCCCAGTCTTGGAAAAAGGCATCCTGATCCGTCGAGCCCTGTTCATCCTCGTCCTCATTCTCCTCACCGCAGGAAACATCTTCGCCCTCTTCCGCGGCCTGAACACCCAGCAGGGAATGGAGCACGCGCAGATGGCCCGTGAGATCGCCCGTGGGAATGGTTTCACCACCAAGGTCATCCGCCCCGTCGCCTACGATCAGGCAACCAAAGGCGGCAAGGAGCAGCTCGAGTTCACGAATTTCCGGGACACCTACCACGCCCCGCTCAACCCCCTCATCAATGCCGGCGTTTTCCGGCTCATCGGCGCGCACGAGTTCGGCCCTTGGAAAATGCAGGAAAAGGAAATGGTCTTCGCGCTCGACCGCGTGGTCGCCGCCGTTTCCACGCTGTTCTTCCTCGTTTCGATCGCAGTGACCTACCTGCTGGTTTCACGGATCTTCGATCCCAAGATCGCCGGCGTCACCGCGATCATCATGCTGTTCTGCCAATCGTTCTGGGATTTCTCCCTCAGCGGTCTGCCACAGATGCTGATGCTGCTCCTCTTCTCGTCGGCCATCTATTTCGCCTACCGGGCGGTCGAGGCCCAGGCGGAAGGAAAATTCCCCTACGTTCCGGCATTGCTGGCAGGCCTGTTCTTCACGCTCCTCGCCCTCACCCACTGGCTGGCCGTCTGGATCGCCCTGGGCTACATCATTTATGCGGCCGTCGCTTTCCGCCCGCGTGGCATCATCGGGATCTCGATCCTCGTCATGCTGATCATCGCCGGAGTGGGACCGATGCTCAGAGCCTACAACATCACGGGCTCACCGTTCGGCACGGCCTTCCTCGCCCTCTACAACGGCCTCTCTTCCGGAACCGAGGAAATGGTGATGCGCAGCCCCGATCTCACCACCGCCCCGACCATCACCGACGGCCTGATCATGAAGATCGTCCGGACGACGTTGCTCCAGACCACGGAAATCATTCCGCTGCTCGCGGGAATCGTCGTCGCTCCTCTGTTCTTCCTCGCGCTGCTTCATCCGTTCAAACGGCCGCCGATCGCCAATTTCCGCTGGACCATCCTCGCGATGTGGATTTCCGCGGCCATCGGCCTCTCGCTCTACGGCGTCTCCACCGAGGGTCTCGACCCCAACCAGCTTCACATCCTGTTCGCGCCGATCATGTGCGCCTACGGCATCGCTTTCATCTCCATCCTCTGGGCGCGGATCGAAGCGATCGCATCGGCCCCGTTTTTGAAAAACGCCCACCTCGTCATCATCGTCTGCGTCTGCGCGATGCCGATGATGATCGCGCTGCCGGGCAGGATCACCCTCGGACTCAACACCCGTGACAGCGGTGGCGTGCCCCATTGGCCGCCTTACTACGCCCCGGCCTTGAACACCGCCCTCAACCGTCTGGTGGATGAAAAACAGATCATCGTCGCCGACCAACCCTGGGCCGTCGCCTGGTATGCCGACCGCATCAGCGTCTGGCTTCCGACCACGCGCCGCGGTTTCGAGAAACTGGAAACCGCCGCCGCTGACTCGCAGACCCCCTTCTCCGGCATTCTGATCACTCCGGTGTCCAGCCAAGCCGGCTCGATCGCCGAGATCCAACGCAAATACGTGGATTTCACCTCCCTGGTCATCGACGGCCGCGTTCTCCAGGCCACCCAGCGCATCCGCACCTTCGACCAGGACGCGAAGATCGAGGCCATCGCCAAACGGTATCCTCATCCGAACGCCATTCTCGGAGTCGACATGATCTACTACGGCGACCGGGCCTTCCGCTACGCCGACGAACCGAAAAACTGAACATGGCACGCACCTCCCCGGCTCCCGCTCCAGAAAAACAACCGTCCTTCGAGGAAGCCATCGCGGCGCTCGAAGCGATCGTCGAAGCGATGGAGCACGACCAGCTGCCGCTCGGTCAGCTCGTCGAGTATTACGAAAAAGGGAATACCCTTCTCAATTCATGCGAATCCCTGCTCAACAGCGCGAAAACCCGCATCGAACTGATCACGCTCCGAAATCAGAATGAAATCGGACTGGAAAGCCCCGCGGGATCCGGCCAAAGTGACGGACCTGCCAGCGCCGCAAACCCTGCGGCCGATCCCGACGACGATGACGACATCCGCCTCTTCTAAGCCCGGCGAGCCCCCAGCCCTCGGCCCATTGCTTTCATCGATCCATTCGCCCGAGGACGTCAAACATCTCGCAGACGACGAACTTCCGGATCTTGCCGACGAGATCCGCCACTCGCTCATCACTTCCCTTTCAAAGACGGGCGGCCACCTCGGTCCCAATCTCGGAGTCGTCGAACTGAGCATCGCCCTCCACCGCGTCTTCTCCACCCCCAAGGACAAGTTTGTCTTCGACGTCGCCCACCAGGGTTACGTCCACAAAATGCTCACCGGCCGCGCGGACAAGATCCACACGATCCGGACCTACAAGGGCCTCAACGGATTCCTTCTCCGCTCGGAGTCCGAGCATGACGCCTACGGTGCCGGCCATGCCGGAACCGCCATTTCCGCAGCCCTCGGCATGGCCGCCGCGCGCGATCTCGCCGGAACCGACAACCACGTCATCGCCGTTGCCGGTGACGCCGCGTTCACCTGCGGGCCGACCCTCGAGGCCCTGAACAACAT
>DATLIO010000556.1:0-8514 GCA_035539355.1 Luteolibacter sp. | reverse complement strand
GCCATGGCGCTTTTCAAATAGGCAACGGCTTCGTCCCCTTTCCCGCTGCCGGCGAGACTGCCCACGACTGAAAGCTCGAGCTTCGACTTTTCCTCACCCGCCGGCATCTGATCAAGCCACTGCCTGGCTTGCTCCGGGTTCGTCTTGATCAATTGGGAGAACATGTTGGTGAAGGCGTAGTCCTGCATGCCGTCCCTCCCTTTCTGCTGATACAACCGCTCGACCATGCCAAGCAGCTCTCCTTCCGGGATATCACGGACGGAGTTCATCAGGACGTTCGATTGCTGGGAGGCCGGCAGATTTTCCACGAACTCCATCAGCGAATCCGCGCCCAACTTCGCGTGGGCCCGTCCGACACCGTAGGTCAGCATGTAACTGTCGTTGGTTTTTCCGCTCAGAATCCGCTCCGAGAGAAGCTGCGACGCGAGACCCGGATCATTCGCCGCGAGCGCCGACAACGCCTGGCCCGCCCATCGTGAGCCTTCGGGATTCGCATCCGCCCATTCGAGCGCCGCTTTCCAATCCCGGTTCGCCCAGACGCCGAAGATCTTGTAACCTTCGGAACCGCGCAGTTTCGCATCCTCCATCACCTGTTGCGTCACCTCGCCGAGCATGGCGACCGGCAATTTGCTCAAAAGAAGCTGGAGCTGGAAATTCCGCCGGGCCGCCGTGAGCGGATCTTCGTTCGGATCCGTGTTCACGTTCGCCCGGATGATCTCGGTGACATCCGTGGCGCTCAGACTCTGGACCGCCCGGCCGTTGATGAAACGGCCGAGCAATTCGTCGCCGCCGGACGACGTCCGGCCCTGGCGATCCCGCTGACCCCCGCCTGAAGCCGCCGGGCGGGTCACGGACGGGCTTTTTTCCCCTGACCCGGCCGCCTCGCCTGAGGACCGCGTATTACGCCCGACCAGAAAACCGACGGCGATGCCCATGGCCGCGGTCGCAGCCATCCAAGCGATGGGTTTCATATTTGCATGCTAGGCATTGGAACTTTCGTTCCGCACGTCAATTCCGCGGCCTACCCGACCTTGACAGCGGGACATGGAAACGGGAGGTTCCACGGCCCGACAAACTTCAAATGTCCATACAACGCGTGATCAAAAACCCCGACTCCGCCTTTCGCGCCGCGCTGCTGGCCCTTGCCACCGTCGCTCCGGCTTTTGGACAATACGGCGGTTTGGACGGAACATTCACTCCTTATTTCGGAGCCGGAGGAGCTGTCCACAGCCTGGTGCAGCAACCGGACGGATCAATCCTGATCGCCGGTATATTCACGGAAATCAAGGATCTGGAATCCGCCGGCTTCGAGACCCGATACCGCGTCGCCCGTTTCAGCAACGGTGGCATTCTTGATGAGAACTATTCTCCAGATTTGAATGGCGCGGCCCTGAATACCTTGGTGATGCCCGATGGTTCCGCTTTTTTCTCTGGAGCGTTCAGTCAGGTCAATACGCTCCCGACTTCAGGAATCACGGCGAGGGCAAGCATCGCGAGATTCGGCAGCAACGGCACCGTCGATCCGGACTTCATCTCCCAGCTGAATGTCTCGTCGATCACTTCCATGGGAGTGAACCAGAACAAGCAAATGCTCGTCGCCTGCGACGCCGGGCTCTACTGCCTGAATCTGAACGGAACCAATGACGGCCAAGTCGTTCAGGTGCCGAATTTCTACAGCTATACCGGATCATCCGTCGCCGGATTGGTGGTCCAACCCGACCAGAAAATCCTGATGTATGGACCGTTCGCCCTCTACAGCAACGTCGTGGGCTCAGGGGTGAACAGTCCCTATCTCGAAATCGTAAGCTCAACCGGAAGGTTCCGTAACATTGGCCCGCAGCCCTACTATGCGGACATCAATCCCTTCACCCCCAGTCTCGGGCCGGATCCCTATTGCGCCGCGATCCAACCGGACGGAAAAATCCTCGTCGGAGGACGGTTCTCTTCCCCTCTGACCGGGCTGTTCAGGCTGAAGGATCCGAACCTGCCGATGTCCAATTCGACGACCCCCCATCCACATGCAGGGGGTGTGCTCGACGACGATTTCACCGAAATCCATCAAGTCGAGTCAGGTCAGCCGTTCCTCGACGGAGCCGTACGGGCCATCGCCCTCCAAACCGACGGCAGAATCCTGATCGGCGGCGATTTCACCCGGGTCCGGGCTCCCGTCAAAGTCGACGGCGCATGGAGATATGACACCCATTATGGCATCGCCCGGCTGATGCCCGACGGGCGGCTGGACACGAGTTTCGACGCGCAGATCCGCCCGACTCCTGGCGTGAACGGCAACTTCAGCGTCACGGGGATTTCGCTGCAGAAAGATGGCAGGGTTCTCATCAACGGCACGTTCCAGAGAATCGGCCCCAGCTCCACCGAGTATACCCTTCGCCCGCTCGCCGCCCGTCTGACCAACAGCGACGCAACCGAATCCCTGACCACCACCGGTACCAGCATCACCTGGCTGCGGGGAGGCAGTTCTCCGGAAGCGTCCGAAGTGATTTTCGAATGGCGGTCCGCCTCTTCATCCAACAACCCGTGGCAGCTTGCCGACACCAATGGCATCGCCGTCCGGACCGCCGGCGGATGGACGAAGACACTTAGCAGCGCGATTCCGGCCTCTTCCTACATCCGCGCTTCCGCCCGCACGACCGGCGGGATTTTCAACGGTTCTTCCGGGATCGCCTCCACCACCATCGGTTACAAGGTTCCGGTTGTCGGACTCAGGCGGGATACCCCCTTCACTCCATTGCTGAACGGCGGAAGCACTTCCTTCGAAACCGTCGGCATCGGCCGGCCCAAGGATATCGCGTTCACGCTGACCAACACCGGAGACGGAGCCATGTCGGGGATCAGCGCGCAACTGACCGGAGGACAGAGCAACCAGTTCAGCTTCGTCACCTTGCCACCCACCTCTCTGGCGATCGGAGCGTCGGCACCCATCGTGATTCGCTTCAATCCCACCAGCACGGGGAACAAGACCACCACTTTCCGGATCATCAACTCGCCGGGCAGCGCCCAGTTCAACATCACCCTGAACGGCACCGCGGTCACGGAGATGGAAGGATTCCGTTACGAATACTTCGGCTCCACGGCGAACAGCGGGAATGGAGCCGACGGAGCGGATCCCGATGGCGACGGACACACCAATCTCTTCGAATTCGTCGCGGGTCTCATTCCGAACGACAGATCATCGAAATTCGAACAACGGGTCGACCGTTCCACCGGCACGCCGAAGGTGATTTTCAGCCCCATCGTCGCCAATCGGACCTACGAGGTCCAAACCAACACCACCCTTGGGACCTGGGTGGCCGCAACCGGCGGCTCCACCTCGAACAGCGGCGCCGAGCGGACCTACACCCACACCGGGGTCACGGATCCGAAACGCTTCTACCGCATCAAGATCACGAAATGAAAAAAGCCGCGCGGATCCTCTCCGCGCGGCCTTTTCTTCAAAATCCGTCTCAGGCGAGCGACTGGAGCGTTGCCTTCACTTTCCCGAAATCAGGCAGATCCTTCGGATGCTCCTGCACCTCGGCATATTGGACGACGCCTTCCTTATCGATGACGAAGGCCGAGCGTTTCGCCACGCCGCCGAAGATGAGGTTCTTCTCCGGAAGGAATGAGGTGTAGGCGATGCCGTAGGCTTCGGCGACCTTGTGTTCGTAATCGCTGAGGAGAGGAATGGTGATGCCTTCCTTCTTGGCCCACTCGCCTTGCGCGAACGGGCTGTCACCGGAAATACCGAACACTTTCGCGCCGAGCTCCTCATAGGCGTTGAGGCCGGAGGAAAGATCGCACAATTCGGTGGTGCAGACGCCGGTGAAGGCGGCGGGGACGAAAACCAGGACGATGTTCGCTTTGCCGATCTCATCGGACAGTTTGACGATCTGCGGACCATCCGCGGCAAGGGTGACGAGGGTGAAATCCGGGGCTTTGTCGCCGACTTTGATGGACATGTTGGTTTCGGGGTTGTTGGAGGTTCGGCCCGCAGTATAGAAAGCGTTCACCCCCGGTCAAACCGCCTCTCTCCATGCCCTACGAATTTTCAAGCTTCGGCCAACGCCTCGGATGCGGCAGCGGCATCGGCGAACTGATGGACGATCTCGGCCATGCGCTCGCATCCGGCGGACCGGATCTGAAAATGCTCGGCGGCGGGCAACCGGCGCGGATTCCCGAAATGAACTCGGTCTGGCGCCGGCGCATGGAGGAAATCCTGGCGGATCCCGGCGGGCTCGACCGCGCGCTGACATCCTACGATCCGCCCAATGGCAATCCGGCGTTCATTTCCGCCGTGACGAAACTGCTCCGCGATACCTTCGGGTGGAAGATCACGGAGGAAAACGTCGGAGTGACCAGCGGCGGACAGACGGCCTTTTACTTCCTCTTCAACCTTCTCGCCGGTGAAATGCCCGACGGCTCGCGGAAGCGGATCCTTCTTCCGCTCATTCCGGAATACATCGGTTATTCGGATCAGGGGAACAGCGGCGATCTTTTCCGCGCGGTGCCACCGGTGATCGAGGAAGAAGGGGCGCACGGTTTCAAATACCGCGTCGATTTCGACAACCTCCGCGTCACGCCCGACATCGCGGCGATCTGCGCGTCACGTCCGACGAATCCGACCGGCAACGTGCTCACCGACGATGAAATACGACATTTATCGGAGATCGCGAAAGCGAACGGCATCCCGCTGATCATCGACAATGCCTACGGCGCGCCGTTTCCGGGCATCCTCTTTTCGGAAATCACCCCGTTCTGGGACGAGCATGTCATCCTCACCCTCAGCCTTTCGAAAATCGGACTGCCGGGCGCCAGGACCGGCATCGTCGTCGGCCCTCCGGAAATCATCCGCGCGCTGGGGTCAATGAGCGCGATCGCCGGGCTTTCCAATCCGAACATCGGCCAGCAGGTCGCCCTGCCATTGATCCAATCCGGCGAGATCCTGCGTTTGAGCAAGGACGTCGTCCGGCCTTTCTACCTCGAAAAGAACCGCCTGGCCCGCAAAGCGGCGGAAGAAGCCTTCGGCGACGACATCCCCTGGCGGATGCACCGCAGCGAAGGCGCGCTCTTCCTCTGGTTCTGGTTTCCCGGCCTGCCGATCACATCGCTGGAACTTTACCAGCGCCTGAAACAGCGCGAGGTCCTGGTGATCCCGGGCCACTACTTTTTCTTCGGCCACGAAGACCCGGATTGGCGTCATCGCCACGAATGCATCCGGGTTTCCTACGCGATGGACGAAGCCGTCGTCCGCGATGGCCTTTCGATCATCGCGGACGAGGTTCGCAAATGCTTCGGGAATCAGTAAGGGCTGCGGACGATCACGTAACCGCCGGGAGCGGTTTGGTAATACGTGCCACGGGATTCATAGTAGCGGGTGCCACGATGGGTGACGACCCGGTATCCGCTTGGCAGCGTGCGGATGACCGTCGTGCTTTCACGATAAGGTCCACGGTGGTCGCGATCGTCGTAACGATCATCGCGGCGGTCATAACGGTCGTCACGGCGATCATAGCGGTCGTCACGGCGATCATAATGATCATGGGAAGGACGCTCGACGACCACATAACGGCTGCCCTGACGGCGATAGTAGACGTCGTTGTGGCGGTAATAGCTGACGCCGCCGTAGCTTTCCGTGTAATAACCGGAAGGAAGCGTGTTCACGACATAGCCAGGCCGGTAATGCGTGACGGTCGTTGTCGAGCCTCCGGGATAGTACGGATCGACGACGCACGACGTGAGAAGACCCGCTGCGCCGAGGGCGAGGAGGGATACGGTGGATTTGATGAGTTTCATAAGCGTGGATTTCGAGGTTTCCGGAATACACCGGCGGATCGGGGGATTACCTCGCAGTCGGGATGCCATTCCCGCCAACGCTGGTAGCTTCTTGATTTCTCGTAAATAAAATGGCTTTTGTAAATACCCAACCTCCGGAAATTCATGCACTCTAATCCTGGCGAAGTGCATTCAGCAATTCACCCGGGCCTTGGCCTCCCGGCGCCGCTGATGCAAAATGAACTCGGTATAGCCATTGGGTTGCGCCGGTCCCTGAAACACCAGATCCCATGCCGCACGGAACGCGATGCTGTCTTCGAAATCATCGGCCATTGGCCGGTATAGCGGATCACCGGCGTTCTGACGATCCACCACGGCTGCCATACGCGAGAGGGTTTCCCCGACCTGTTCGCGGCTGCAAATCCCGTGCCTGATCCAGTTCGCGATGTGCTGGCTGGAAATGCGCAGCGTGGCACGATCCTCCATCAAACCGACGTCGTTGATATCCGGAACCTTGGAACAGCCGATCCCCTGATCGATCCACCGGACAACGTAGCCAAGGATGCCCTGCGCGTTGTTGTCCAGCTCCTGCCGGATCTCGTCCGCGCTGAACGTCACTCCGCCCGCCAACGGTAGCGTCAGGATGTCATCGATGGGAGCCGGCGTTCTTGAAGCCAGCTCATCCTGCCGCTGGAAAACATCGACCGCGTGGTAATGCATCGCATGCAGGGTCGCAGCGGTCGGTGAAGGAACCCAAGCGGTGTTCGCTCCGGCCTCCGGATGACCGATCTTCGCTTTCATCATGCCCGCCATGTCTTCCGGCACCGCCCACATGCCCTTGCCAATCTGCGCGCGGCCCTGGAGTCCGCAGGCGAGCCCGACGTCGACGTTCCAATCCTCGTAGGCCTTGATCCACGGTTGCTGTTTCATCGCACCTTTGCGCACCATCGGTCCCGCTTCCATGCTCGTGTGGATCTCATCGCCGGTCCGGTCGAGGAAGCCGGTGTTGATGAAAATGACCCGCTCGGCGGCGGCACGGATGCATTCCTTGAGATTGAGCGTCGTGCGCCGTTCCTCATCCATGATGCCAACTTTCAACGTGTTCCGCGGAAGCCCTAAAAGGTCCTCGATGCGCGTGAAGATCGCACAGGTGAGCGTCACTTCCGCGGGCCCATGCATCTTCGGTTTCACGATGTAGATGCCGCTGCCGGAGTTTTTGAACCGGCCGCCGCCATTCAGATCATGGATCGCGGCGAGGCACGTGACGAACGCGTCGAGAATGCCTTCGGGAATCTCGTTTCCATCCGCATCCAGCACGGCGTCGGTGAACAGGTGGTGCCCGACATTCCGGGCGAGAAGGAAGCTGCGTCCGGGCAGGGTGAAGGGCGAGCCATCGGGAGCAGTGAAATGATGATCCGGTTCCAGCTTCCGCACGATGCTCCTGCCGTTTTTCTCAAGCGTCTCCGTCAGATCGCCTTTCATCAGGCCGAGCCAGTTCGCGTAAACCAGCGCCTTGTCCTCCGCATCGACGGCAGCCACGGAATCCTCGAAATCCTGGATCGTGGTGACCGCCGCTTCGAGAACGATGTCCTTCACGTTCGCCGGATCGGTTCTCCCGATGGGATGCGCCGCATCGATGCGGATCTCGATGTGGAGGTTGTGGTTCTTCAGCAGCACCGATGACGGAGCATCCACCCCGCCGGTGTAGCCGCTGAATTTCAACGGATCCGCAAGCGGGCTGGAAGCTCCTCCGGCAAATGACGCGACGAGGTTTCCGGAAACGATGGCGTAACCGATGACCCCGGCATGCGACCCATGGGCAAGTGGAACGGCCTCATCCAGAAACGCCTTCGCATACGCCACCACTTTGGCGCCGCGTTCCGCATCGTAGGACGACGACCGTGGGCCGGGAATGACATCGGTGCCATAAAGGGCGTCGTAAAGACTGCCCCAACGGGCGTTCGCTGCATTGAGCGCATAACGCGCGTTGTTCACCGGGACGACCAGCTGCGGACCGGCGACACGGGCGATTTCAGGAACCACATTCTCCGTGGTGATCCGGAAATCGGGGCCTTCAGGGACGAGGTATCCGATCTCCGTCAGGAAGGATTTGTAGGCCGCCGCGTCGAACTCCGGGTGTGCCTGGTGCCACGCATCGATGCGCGCCTGGAAATCATCCCTCACCGCGAGCACCTCCCTGATCCGCGGTGTGAATTCACCGACGAGCGATGCCAATGCGCTCCAAGCGGTCTGTTCTCCGACGCCTGTGCCCGGCAGGATTTTTTCCGCAACGAGATGATCGATGATTTCCGCGACCTGAAGACCGTTCCTCGAAATGCGTTTCGTCATGGTATCCACTAGTCGGAGCATGACCGCCGATTGCAATCAGAATGCCAGATGACGTGGTTTCACTCCGCCACTTTCACCCGGCGGAAAATCCAGATGCTGCACAAGCTGATGCTGATAGCCAGCAGGCCGAGGCGATCGAAATGCACGATCTGGCCGCCCGCGCTTTTCGCGATGACCATGCCGCCGATCGCCGCGGTCGCGCCCGAAGCGAGGTCCCGCGCGCATGACACGAGACTCATGTAGGCGCCGCGTCGTGCCGATGGAACCGCGAGGGAAATCACCGCCTGCGCCGGCACGAACCGGCCGCTCGCAAAGATGAAGAAAATCGCCGCGTTCAACAAGATATGCCACAGCGGCAGCGGACCGGACGTGGAAATGTGGAACACGATGCCGCAA
>DATLIO010000555.1:0-2629 GCA_035539355.1 Luteolibacter sp. | reverse complement strand
TCGCGGATCCGCGCGGCGCTTGCCACGCCGGACAGCTCCGGATCCGCCACGATCCGCAAACAGGGTTGGAAGGGGACGCCGTTTGTTTTCGACGGCACGCTCAGGGACAAGGCCGGTCGCGAGGATACGTTCAACGGTTCGTTCGTGGAACGCACGCTCACCATCGACCGCCTTTCGGGAAACGCCGATCTCATCCTCATCGCGAAGGACGTTCCCCAACTCGCCGACGATCTGCCAGATGGTTTCGGGTTCACCCGCTTTCCTGATCTTGATGCACGTGGCATCCGTTGGCATCCGGACAAGACATGGCATATTCCGTCCATCAAGGTGGGAGGCGATGGCGCCGCGTTCATTGTCGTTGAAAAAAGGAAGATCGGGATTGCCGAGATCGCCGGAACCATGTCCTACGAAGACAAAACGTGGCGCATCGGAAATGTGCGGGGGAAAGTTTTCGGCGGTGATTTCTCCATCGAAGGGAATTATCATCAGGGTGCGCTTCGCCGATCGTCCATCGTGGCGAACGGACTCAAGCTGGCTGAGATCAAACGGGCGGCCGGAAAACCGGTCGGCAAGGAAACCAAGGGCGTCCTTTCGCTGACTTATGAAGGATCGGTCCGGCTGAAAGGCCGCGAATTCGACGGTTCCGGGAGGATCCGGCTGGATGACGCGCCGGTCTTCGAGGTGCCGCTGCTTGATGAAGTCTACGGCCTTTTCTCGGCCATCGTCCCCGGTGCGAAACATTCCGGCGAAGGACGCTTCGACGCGGAGTTCACGGGCAGATCCCATATCCTCGACGTGAAGCGATTTGTTGCGACGGGTGGTTCACTCTCCGTCACCGCCCACGGGAAAGTGGATCTGGAAAAGGAAACCGTCGAGGGTTTCGCCCGTGGGAACCTCGGAGGTGCTCCAGGATTGCTCACGAAGCCCATCGGCAAACTGCTCGAAATGGAGGTGAGCGGCCGGTTGGAAAAAATCGAGGTCAAGCCGGTGGGGCCTGCCCGCTCGATCGCGGAAGCGGCGTCGGGAACGGCCGGGAAAATCTTCGAGAAACTCGAAAAGACCGGAGAAAAAATCCGGGGTAAGGAAAAGAACAGGGACGAATGAAGCCGGTTCTCAGTGTTCGCTGAGCATCGCCTTGAAGATTTCGGTCCTGCCGGAAGCCTTCAGCGATTGTTTCTTGATGAACGCCCGCTCCTTCGCTGTCAGATTCGGCAGCGCTGCGGAAAGCAATTCAAGGATCGCGGACTGGCTTTCGCTGATCTCGGCGACGGCCTTGATGAATGGTTTGGAGAAATCCTTCGGACGATCGGACATGATGAGGGGGCGCGGTGTGTACGCTCCGACCGGGCGACTCAATACAAAATTTCGCGATCGCCAAGAAAGGCGGCGCGTGATTCCTCCCCTAAAAACGTCAGGTTCGGTTGTAACCTGTTGTGGAGAAGTGGTCGGGGCGGCCAGATTCGAACTGACGACATCCTGCTCCCAAAGCAGGCGCTCTACCAGGCTGAGCTACGCCCCGCGACCGGGCGCGAAACGTTGCTGATTCCCGCCGGCAGATCAAGAAATAGTTGTGGAGAATTTTCAAAAGGCATTTTCAGCCCTTTTTGCCGCCTTCTTGACATCGGCCCGCGCCGCCTCCAGCCTTTCCGCCACATACGACAGGGGTGCTCCACGTTCGCGGAGCCGAGATTTTCCGGCGCGCGGAATAGACCCTCCGAACCTGACGCGGGTCACGCCGCCGTAGGAAGTCGAGCAATCCCTCCCTTTCTTGGCCGTGCCCGTTTCCGCACGGCCTTTTTCTTTCCATCGCTCCGATCCCACCAACCGCTCCAACTCTCATGATCTCCACCGACGAAACCTCCGGCTCGCCCGCTCCTGAAACCCCGGAAGTGAAACACGACGCCTCCCGCGCGCCGCTGCCCGCTTCCACCCGTGTTTACGTCGAGGGCACGATCCACCCGTCCGTCCGCGTGCCGATGCGTGAAATCGCGCTTTCCGACACGAAATCGTTCAACGGCACCATCGAGAAGAACGAGCCGGTGCGGGTCTACGACTGTTCCGGCCCGTGGGGCGATCCGGCCTTCACCGGCACCTCCGATGAAGGTCTGCCGCCCCTCCGCCGCGATTGGATCCTCGCACGCGGCGATGTCGAAGCCTACGAAGGCCGTCCGGTGAAACCGCAGGACAACGGCTATCTCACCGAGAAGCACGTCGAGTTTGCCTCCAAGTCGGAGCGCGCGAACAAGTTCGTCGAGTTCCCCGGTCTCACCTCCGACCGCCGTCAGCCGCTGCGCGCCACCGGCAAGCCGGTCACGCAGAAGTGGTATGCCGACACCGGCATCATCACGCCGGAGATGGAATTCATCGCCATCCGCGAAAACATGCGCCGCGCGAAGATCGCGGACATGACCGACGACATCGTCCGCAACGATCTCAACAAGCAGCACAACGGCTCGCATCAAAATTCTTTCTCTCAACCATCAACTCCCGACTCTCAACTTCCGCCATGATCTCGCCCGAAGAAACCACCGGTTCCGCCGCCGCTTCCACCCACGACGAATCGCGCGCCCAACTGCCCGCTTCGACCCGTGTCTACGTCCAAGGCGAGCTCTTCCCGGAAGTCCGCTTC
>DATLIO010000554.1:0-2320 GCA_035539355.1 Luteolibacter sp. | reverse complement strand
CAGATACGGCGAGCCCATCGATTCGATGAACTGCGTGTCGACGCCCCAGCCACCCTTGTCGGTGAATTGCTCCGCCTCGACGAGGAACGTGGCGGCATGGACGGGCAGCGCGGCGACGGCGAGAAGAAAGAGGGATTTCATGATGGGAAAACGTGGGTTTCGACGGGCCAAACATTAGTCCTGCAAAGTCCGGGATCTTTCAAGAAATAGACCGCGAAACAACGAACACACCCTAACATCTTTTCGTTTGCCATCGCCCGCCGACCGCCGATGTTGCAGCCGCCTGCTCTCCTCATGAACGACTTGCCGATCATCCACGCCCGCGGTGTCGCGAAACGCTTCGGCAATTTCGAAGCCCTCGCCGCCTTGGACATCGGCGTGAAAAAAGGCGAATGCGTCGGACTGCTCGGTCCGAACGGCGCGGGGAAATCAACTTTCATCGGCTGCCTTTACGGCGTCGTTTCGCGCAGCGGCGGAGAACTCGAGGTTTTCGGCATGGACCCCGCCGATCAAGCGCGCGACATCAAGCGCCGGATCGGCGTGGTGCCGCAGGAAAACGCGCTCGATGACGGACTCACCGTCCTGGAAAACATGCGCATCTACGCCAGCTTCGGCGGACTTTCCCGGAAGCAGGCCGATCCGCGGATCTCCGAGTTGCTTTCCTACATGGCGCTCGAATCGAAACGCGACGCGACGATCCGGACGCTCTCCGGCGGCATGAAGCGCCGCCTCACGTTCGTCCGCGCGTTGCTCGCCGATCCCGAACTGCTGATCCTCGACGAACCGACCACCGGGCTCGATCCATCGGTGCGGCACCTGCTTTGGGAAAAGGTCATCGAGTTGCGCGACCGCGGAAAAACCATTCTCGTCACCACCCACTACATGCACGAAGCGGAAGTGCTTTGTGACCAGATCGTCATCCTCGACAAAGGCCGGGTCGTCGGCACCGGCGCGCCGCGCGAACTGATCGAGCGGGAAACCCCCGGCTTCGTCGGCATTTTCCCACCGGACACGGAGGAAGCGATCAAACCGCATCTCGGCGAATCATGGGAACTCTTCCATCAAGGCCGCCAATGTTGCGTCCGCGCTCCGCGTTTCGACGATCTCATCGAACTCCAACGCCTTTCCGGGAAAACCGCCCTGCAACTCCGTCCCGCCAACTTGGAAGACGTGTATCTCAAACTCACCGGAAGCGAACTGAACGACGATGAATGAGCTGCTTCTTAGTCTCCGCCTCGGCTGGCAGGTCGTCGTCCGCAACTGGACGGTGTATCGCAAGGATTTCCTCGCGAACATTTCGCCGACGCTGGCCGATCCCGCGCTGATCCTCGGTTCGCTCGGCATGGGACTGTCGGGATTCGTCGGACAGATCGATGGCATGAGCTACGCGCAGTTCCTCGCACCGGGCATGATCGCCACGACGGCATTGTTCACCGCGTTCTTCGAGAGCAGTTACGGCTTCTATGTGCGGATGACGTTCGAGTCGGTTTTCAAAGCGATGCTCACCACCCCCATCGGAGTGAAGGAAGTCGTCGCCGGGGAATTCATGTGGGTCTTCGTCCGCGCCGCTTTGATGGGGCTCGGTGTCTCGCTCGTCCTGCTCGCGCTGGGCTTGCTGCCGAATCCTTTCGCGATCCTCATCTGCCCCTTCATCGCCGGTTTCCTGTCACTGCCCTGCGCGGCCATCGGCCTGCTGGCTTCGGCGTGGGTGCGGAACATCAACCAGTTCCAGACCGTCTACTCCTTCCTCATCGCGCCGATCTTCTATCTGTCCGGCGTCTTTTTCCCGACGCCCGCCGGATCGATCCTCGGGACGATCGTCCAGTTCTCACCGTTCTACCACGGCGTGAAGCTGATCCAGTTCACCGTCTGGGGTCATCTCGAATGGCAGGCGATCTTCTGGCATTCGGGAATGCTCGCGTTTTTCACCGTGATCCTTTGCGGACTTTCCTTCCCGTTGATCGGGCGGAAATTGACGACCTGATCCCAGCGACCGGAGACACACGCGATCGCGTGATGCGGACGAATCGACTTTCGTTTTCGCCTCGATTCTGAAATTTTCCAGTTCCCCCGGTGCCACAGGGCATCCTCTCTCATCACACCTTCACCCCCCGGAAGTTTGTATGAACTCTTTGCACAACTTGGTACGCAGGTATGAGCTGGTCATCGCCCTCACCCTGATCCTGATCGTCAACGCCCTCTTTGTCGGCGCGATCCACTCCCACATCATCCCGCACAAGTTCTACTATTTCGGCAGGTTCCTTCTTCTCGGAGGAACCTTGGGAACGGTCGTCCTCATCGGCAGCGGATTCTCCGGGAT
>DATLIO010000553.1:0-3364 GCA_035539355.1 Luteolibacter sp. | reverse complement strand
GTCACGAGATGGTGAATCGATCATCCGTGAATGGGGTGTTCCATGAAGGGGATCGGATTTGGGTTTCACCGGCACAAAAAAACGCCCGGACCTCACGAAGAAGTCCGGGCGTCTTGAAAGATTGGGTTCGGGTCAGGGATTAATCCCAGCCACCGCCGCCGCCGCCACCTTTGTAGCCGCCGCCACCGCCACGGCGATCTCCGCCGTAACCGCCGCCGCCGCCACCTTTGTAGCCGCCGCCACCGCCACGACGATCTCCGCCGCCGCCGCCATAGCCACCACCACCGCCACTACGGAACGGCTTGGCTTCCTTGGGTTCCGAGGCGTTCACACGGAGTGCACGGCCTTGGAAGTCGTATCCGTTCAGCGCTTCGATCGAAGCGTTCAACTGGCTTTGGTCGCCGAGGGTCACGAAGGCGAATCCTTTGGATCTGCCGGTTTCACGGTCGGTGATGATCTTGACCCGTTCGACCGGGCCATAAGCGGCAAAGAGACCGGAAACGTCCTCTTCGGTAGCGGTGTAGGGCAGGTTGCCCACGTAGATATCCATTTTCTTCAATTGTATCACACCATTTCTCTCACACTCCCCGGGCCATGGTGCTGGGCACCCGGGAAGAGCGTCGACACGCATCTCGGATGCGCCGACTCGCCGAAGTAAGCCAAGATTTCGAAAGGTGGCAAGTACTGAATTCCCTGCGAAAGCGAACTATTTACTCACTTATTTTTTGTAAAACCGAAGAAAAACACGGCATCCGGCCGGGTTTGGGTCGCTCCGCGACCACGGATCACAAAAATCACCGGCCTTCGGCGAGCCGTTCGGCGAGCATTTCGGGGAGCCCGGCGTTGATGATCTTCTGCTGCGTCGTCTTGATGTCGTATTCGACGCGGCGGAAGACGACCAGGCTGTGATCCAGATCGTAGATCGCGTAGCAGGCGCGCCAGTCCCCGTCACGGGGCTGGCCGACGGATCCGACATTGATGAAATACTTCGCGTCCGGCTCGATGGCGATCGATTCGGCGGGCACTTCGTGGACCTTGTCGGATTTCATGTAAACCCGCGGCACGTGGGTGTGGCCGTGGAAACAGATCTGGGTGAACTGGTAGGAGAAGTTCGACATCGCGTCGAACCGGTTGGTCACGTAGTTCCAGTTCGCGGGTTGGTCGAGGGTCGAGTGGACGATGGTGAAATCCGCGACCTGCCGGACCATGCGGAGGCGGCGCAGCCATTGGCGCTGCTGCTCGTCGAGCTGGTTGCGCGTCCATTCGAGCGCGGCGGCGGCGACGGGATTCATGCTGTCGAGCGAGTGTTCACCCGAGGCGTCCTCGTCGTGGTTTCCCTTGATGACGGGACATTCCATCGCTTTCACGATTTCCAGGCACGCGGCGGGGTCGGCGTTGTAACCGACGATGTCGCCCATGCAAACGTAGTCGGTGACGCCTTGTGCACGGGCATCCTCAAGAACGGCCTCGAGAGCCTCCAGATTGGCGTGAATGTCACCGAAAATCGCGATCCGCATGTGTGTGGGGAAAATACGGTAGTATTGGAGGCGAAAGTTTCGGCGGAACTGCGGATGCTGTCGAGGCGAAACCGGCAGATGGCTAGCGTGTCCCGAGAATACTCTTTTCGGGTGGAATTCCGAGCCGGGTTTCGAGTGTTTTCAAGGCCTCGGCGAAGCCATCGACCGGATAGCCCTCGCGGCCCTGCCACAGTCCGGAAAGCGCGGCGTATGCCTGCCCGTCATCTGAAAACAGCTTTTGGGCGAGGGCGCCGGAGTCCAGGGATGGATCCGCATGTTTGCTCAAGGCGACCAGCAGCGCGAGAAGGGTGGGGGTGCGGTTGGCACGGGTTTCGAAAAGCTTTTCCCCGATGGCGAGGGCTTCGTTTTCCCGGCCGGGAAGGCGTGCGAGGCAGTAAAAGGATCCCCGTGAAACGAAAAGTCCCGCATTTCCGGTTTCGGCGGCGGAACGGTAGGCATTCATCGCGTCGGTGAGGGCGGCTGTCCGGTCGCCGAACGCGGCGATCTTGTCTTCGGAACTGAGCAGATCGCCGAGTTCGACGTTGAGCTGCCAGTCATCCGGATTGTTGCGGATGCCCCGTTCGAGGAAATCCCGGCCTTTGAGGACATAGGCTTTCCAGAGTTCCCGGCGCCGGAGAGGGGAAAGATCCTTGTCCTCCTTGAACGAGGCCGCGGCGTTGTAGGCGAGGTGCCATGCCCCGGTGGCCCAGTAGTATTCGGTGTGCGGGGCGAGATTGACGATGGCGTCGAAGGTTTTCTCTACATCACGCCAGCGTTTCTCGGTGAAGGCGGTGTAGGCCCGGAGGTTGAGGAAAGTGGCGACCAGCGTGCGCAGGCCGCCGAGCGAAACCGCCGCGCCGGTCTGGCCGAGCTTTTCGCCGATCCCCAATGGCAGGGATTTCGGGAGCAGTTTCTGCGAACGCAGATCGGCGGTGAGCGACCGCTCCATCGGGATCCTGACCGCTCCGGCGGCGAGGATGAACAGGAAGACGAGCGCGGTTTTCCGGGATTGTTTCACGGTTCAGAACTCCTTTTCCGCAAAGATGAACCAGGATGAGACGGTGTAGAGGATCACGTAGAATGCTCCGATGCCCGTCAGTTTCAGCAGTTCCACGGCGGGCAGGATGTGGCCTTCGATGACCGCGTCGATCACGTTGAAGATCTGGAAGTTCGGCAGGAACAGCGAGAGCAGGCCGGTGAAGATCTTTCCGGAAGCGGTCCCTGCATTGAAATAGGCCTCCACGGCATCGGCCTGGAAATGCCCCATGAAATAGATCAGGACGCCGATGATCGTGGTGAAAAGCGTGCTGGTGGAGAAGGTGGAGATCAGCAGCGCCATCGATGCAATGATGGCGGAGCGGATGAAAATGGCGAACACCGCGCCTTGAAGCGACCAGTTGGGTCCGTGGGCGATGATTTCCGCGCGCATGGCCTCGATGTAGGCGGCCGGTTTCTGCAGTTCGACGGCGAACGCGGTTTCCTGGGCGAGCACCATCGACGTGCGGACCTGCAGGACGGCGGTCATCAGGAGGTCCATCGCCACCAGCGAAACGAAGACGAGCGCCAGCACGCCGAACAATTTTCCCGTGAGGTAATCCAGCCGTGGAACCGGTTTCGCGAGGATGGTGTAAAGCGTCCGCTCCTCGATGTCCTTCGGCAGCAGCAAGGCGGTCGCGACGATCGACATGACGACGGAAAACAAAGTCATCGTCCCGAGCGACCAGCTTTTGACGAGTGGCAGGATGTCGGACCCGTGGGCCTCCGGTCCGCGGTGCTGGGGGTGATGGAGGAAGTTGCTTGCGAGTGCGATGAGGGCGAAGGCCGCGAGGACGTAGAAGACCTTCTTC
>DATLIO010000552.1:0-11118 GCA_035539355.1 Luteolibacter sp. | reverse complement strand
CCCGCCGCCTTCATGAACAGGGCGGCGAGCGGGATCAGGATGATGATGCTCAGATAGGCGACGGAATAACCGAGCGAGAGCCCGAATCCCGGAATGACTTTGCGTCGTGACATGGGTTGTGAATCGGAGCTCCGCTTACTTGACGGTGATCTTGTCGAAGATTCCGCCGTCTGCGAAGTGTTTTTGACGGGCTGCCGTCCAGCCACCGAAATCCTTGTCGACGGTCACCAGCGGGATCACCGGGAGGGTCGCGGTGAATTTCGCGGCGATTTCGGCGTTGCGGGGGCGGTAGAAGTGCTTCGCGGCGAGCTCCTGGGCTTCCGGCGTGTAGAGGAATTCCAGATAAGCCTTCGCCACCGCTTCGGTGCCGTGCTTCTTGGCATTCACGTCGACAACGGCGACGGTCGGCTCGGCGAGGATCGTCAGGGAAGGATAAACGATCTCGGTTTTGCCGGGAATTTCCTTCTCGATCAGGTGGGCCTCGTTTTCCCAGGAAAGGAAGACATCACCCATCTCCTTCTGCGCGAAGGTGTTCGTCGAAGCGCGCGCACCCGTGTCGAGCACCGGAACGTTCTGATAGAGACGCTTCATGTAGTCGACCACCTTGGCTTCGTCGCCGGCGAATTCCTTCGCGGCCCATGCCCATGCGGCGAGGTAATTCCACTGCGCGCCACCCGAGGTTTTCGGGTTCGGCGTGATGACCTTGACGTCGCTCCGGACGAGATCGCCCCAATCCTTGATGTTCTTCGGGTTGCCCTTGCGGGTCACAAAAACGATCGTCGAGGTGTAAGGCGAACTGTTGTCAGGCAGCTTCGTCTGCCAATCGGCGGGAAGCAGGTTGGCCTGCTTGCTGATGACATCGATGTCGCCGGCGAGAGCGAGCGTGACCACGTCCGCCTGTTGCCCGTCGATGACGGCACGCGCCTGTTTTCCGGATCCACCGTGGGATTGGTTGATCTCGAGTTCCTGGCCGTGCTCGCTCTTCCACTTCGAGGAGAACGCCTTGTTCACCTCGACGTAGAATTCGCGTGTCGGGTCGTAGGAAACGTTGAGCAGTTCGATTTTACCACCGGCAGCTCCTTCTTTTTTGCTGCAGGCCACCAGCGAAAGCAGGGCGATCGCGGAGGCGGACAGGATGAGTTTGGTTTTCATAAGATTGGATTCAGTTGGTTCGGATGAATGGATTCGGTTATTTCGGTTGATAGATCTGGTCGAAGATCCCGCCATCGGCGAAGTGGAGCTTCTGGGCCGCGGCCCATCCGCCGAACTCCTGGTCGATGGTCACGAGTTCGATTTTCGGGAAACGGCTTTCATACTTGGCGGCGATCTCCGGATCACGCGGGCGGTAGAAGTGCTTGCCGGCGAGATCCTGGCCTTCCTTCGTGTAGAGGAATTCAAGATAGGCCTTCGCCACTTCCGCCGTGCCTTTCTTCGCGGCGTTCTTCTCGACGACCGCGACGGAAGGTTCGGCAAGGATGCTGACACTCGGATAGACGATCTCGGTCTGCCCGGGGAATTCCGCCTCGATGAGGTGGGCTTCGTTTTCCCATGACAGGAGGACATCGCCGATCCCGCGTTGCGCGAAGGTGGTCGTGGACGCGCGCGCTCCGCTGTCGAGCGAGGCGACGTTTCCGTAGAGCTTCGTGATGAAGTCCTTCACCTTGGCTTCGTCACCACCGAATGCACGCCGTCCCCAGGCCCACCCCGCAAGATAGCACCAGCGCGGCGCACCTCCGGTTTTCGGATTGGGGGTGACGACCTTGGTATCGGCCGCGACGAGATCGCCCCAGTCCTTGATTCCTTTCGGATTCCCCTTCCGCACGACGAAAACGATCGTCGAGGTGTAGGGTGAACTGTTGCTTGGCAACTTCGTCTGCCAGTCTTCGGGAAGCAGCTTCCCTTTGGCGAGGATCTCGACATCCAGCGAAAGGGCGAGGGTCACCACGTCCGCTTCGATGCCATCGAGAACGGAGCGGGCCTGTTTTCCGGAACCGCCGTGGGACTGGTCGATCTTGATCCTCTGGCCATGTTCCTTCTCCCATTTCCCGGCGAACGCCT
Source organism: Luteolibacter sp. (assembly GCA_035539355.1). Taxonomy (GTDB): domain Bacteria; phylum Verrucomicrobiota; class Verrucomicrobiia; order Verrucomicrobiales; family Akkermansiaceae; genus Luteolibacter. Next base: position 9,060 of record DATLIO010000552.1, on the reverse strand, counting down.
TGTTCACGTCCGTATACAGTTCCCGGGTGGGATCATAGGAGACGTTGAGCAGAGTGATCTCCCCGCCGACGGGTTTCTCCGCCGCTTTCTTACACCCCGTCATCGGAATGAGGGCCAGCATCAACGCGGAAAGGATCAATCGGTGTTTCATGGGATCGGTTCGGAGGTTCTGTCAGGAAATCAGAAGGAGAAGCGGATGCCGGTGAGATAGGTGACGCCCTCGAAACCGCGATCCTCGGGACCGCCGCTGAGATTCGAGTATTCCGCACCGGCGAGGAGTTTCAGTTTGTCTCCGTTGATGAAATATTGGCCGCCAAGATAAAGGGCCTGGTATTGGTCGCCGCGGCCGTCGACCACGAGGCTTTCATAACGGGTCTGGCGGCGGAGGCTCTGCTCACCATCACCGAACGAGAACGAGTAGCGACCGACGAGCTGCAACTTTTTCGGCACGATGTCATAGGTGCCTTGAAGGAACGCCCCGAAGACATCGCCGTTGGTTCCTTCGCCACCGGTGGCATAGAAACCTTCCGCGACGAAGCTCCACAAACCGTCCTGGACCCAGAACGTGGAGGAAACCACATCTTCGTAACGGTTGAGGATGTTCGCATCCTCATCGAAATCGCTGTGCAGCCAGTCGACCCGGAAGTCGGCCTTCTTCACATCGAGGGCTTTCGAAAAATCATAGCCGACGCCGAGCGAGAACGAATAGCCGCCGTTGAATTCACCGAAGGCCTGGTCGAAATCGTTGCGGTCCGTATCGAGCGAGTTCGAATAGACACCCGCCTGCCAGGTGAATTTGTCCACTTTGCCCTCAAAGGTCAGCGCGGCCGCACGGTCGATGCTGAGCTGGTTGAAGATCTGCGAGCGGTCGAATGTCGGCTGCGCGTTGGTGGACTGGAGGAAATCGTAATAACCGATCAACGGCTTCGTCCGGCCGAGGGTGATGGCCAGGGAGTCGACGGGTCTCCATTTGATGTAAGCGTCGACAAGACCGTCATAGATGTCACGGAAACCGTCGTTGCTCTGGAAATCCACACGGACGTCGACTTTCTTGTCGAACATCTTCGCGTCGAAGCCGAAGCGCGAACGACGGTCCTCCCAATCGTCCTCGGTGTCCTGTTCACCGTCGACGATGTGGTACTGCCCGTGATATCGGCCCCGGAGTTTGAATTCCTGAAGGATCGGATTTGTGTCGTCTTTGTACAAGGTCGCGAAGTTCCAGAGATCCTCGAATTCGCCGGCCTTCGCCTCGCCGCCGGTGAGCGGGAAGAGACTGATGGCCGCGGCTGCAATCCATCCTCCGCGGACTGCGGTGGGATGGGGACGCTGGATTTTCCGGGTCGCTGGGGAAATCGGAAGACGGTGGGTCGTAGGGATGCGATTCATTGGATCAAACCAGTGGACTGGTAATGGTTTCGTTTTATGGGTTGGGCGAAACCGACGACGGGTCCAAGAGTCTGCCACAAGGGCACGCGAGTACGATGTCTTGCGATCCCTCCGGCGGCCCGGTCGGTTTCTGATTTGTTTGTGACCCGCCGATGTCCGGACGGATCGCTGGAAAATCGGCGGGTGAGTCCCGTCCGAGGAGCGGTGTTATTTGTGGCCGTTCAGCTCTTCCCGAGGCGCGACGAATCGCGTTTTCTCGATGCTTTCGACCTGTGTCACACGACCGTCATGAACGGTGATCTGCACAGAGCCGAAACGGAGGCCTGCCACGTTTTTACGGACGATCTCAAGCCACTCGGTCTTTTGACCGTCGGAGCCGGAACGTTCAGAGGTGGTGGTTGTCATTGGATTCCTGAGTAAAAGTTGCGAGTTGGGAAAGGCCGGCAAGGAAACCGTCGGCGGGATCCGCCTTGCGGCGCGCCGCACCTTCCTTGAGCTTGGCCGCATCGCCCGCCGAGAAAGGAGGGACGATGCCATCGCGGCGCATTTTGCGGAGGGTGACCTCCACAACCTGGGCGATGGTGTAACGATCCAGAATGTTGGCGATCGCGTTGCGGACATCGATCATCACCATCCGCAGACCGCAGTGGTCCTCATCGGGACACGTGCAGGGCTGGTAGGCGTTCTCACTCGCGCAGCAGATGGGGGCGAGACGTCCGTCGATGAGACGGATCAACTGCCCCACACCGATCTGGTTCGCAGGCTTTGCCAAAGCATAGCCGCCGAATTTTCCGCGGTGGGTCTCGACGATGCCCGCCTCACGAAGCTCCTGAAGAATACGCTCGATGAATTTCAGCGGCAGCCGGTTCGCCTCGGCGAGCTCGGATCCGGAAACGGTCGCACGACCCACTTCCGCGGCAATGCCGAGGTTGATGGTGGCGCGGAGCGCATACTCAGATTTCTTCGAAAGGTGCATTCGGATAACTGGATTGAGTTGTAGACTTTTAATCCCCACCGCCAAGTAAAAAATTCAGGAAATTACTTTGGTAAGTCAGGATTCAGGAATCGGGGTATTATCCCCCCTCTTTTGCCAGTTGGCAATTTTATGATTCAACCATCTAATATCCAATGATTCGTGAAATCAAAAATCCAGAATCCGGATCGAATAAGAACTTTTGAATGACGATTTTTAACTCCCAAAATTATTCTAGACAGTTCATTCCATCCGATTTAGTAGGAATTAACACTTCGGACATTCACTATGAAAACCAACCGAACGACCCGCCTTCTTCGCACCAATCTGAAGGATCTGCTCCAGGGCTACATTGAGCACTGCGAAGTCTCCCCTCACCTGATGGCGAGGATCGATCTTCCGATCATCTACCACGGTTTCCGTTTCGGCGCTCCGGTCTTCACCCACCAGGGCCCGACGGCCGGGAATGGCCAGCGCGACATCATCGGCCTGATCGGCAGGAACGGACCCGATTCGAACATCGCCAGCGATGTCCTCCTCCAGTTCATCGAGATCCTCTCCCAGCAACCGCATCTCGCGGGCCCGTCGATCCTCCGCATCCTGCCGGTCGCCAATCCCGTCGCGCTCGAACTCGGAGATGCCGCACCATCCGCCGAAGGATGGCCGATCCTCGATCACCTGATCACGCGCTTCCAGGATGAAGCCGCCGACGGGCTCATTGAAATCCTGCCCTCCCGCGAAGCCGGTTACCTTCTCGAAGGCAGCGCCAATTCACACATGTTCGCCGCTCTGCGCGATGTGGCGGAGAGCGTCGACACCCCATCCCCGAGGCCCCGCGTCCTGATCCCGTCGCGCATCAGCGTCTCGCCGATCCCCGCCGAGTTGAAATGGAATCTCCGCCTCCATGTCCCCGTCACCTGGAAGGACGCACCTGAGATCCATGCCGTCGCGCGCTTCCTCTCGCGTCTGATCCACCTGCTCACCCGGAACGCACGCTCCGGGGACAGGGAACGCCACTCTTTCTAACAGATCCAACTACGATTCACCCAGTACTTCCCGATCCCACGCACCATCACACCATGTTCGAAAAGCCACTTCCCATCGTTGTCATCGGAGGCGGATTCAGCGGCACGCTGACCGCCATCCGCCTTTCACGCCGTCTTCCGGAAACACCCGTCATCCTCCTCGAGGAAACAGCGGAAGCGGGCCCCGGACTGGCCTATCGCGACTCCGATGCGTCCGCCTGGCTCAACGTGCCGGCCGGCAAGATGAGTGCGTTCAACGAGAAGCCGGACGACTTCCTCGACTACGCGCGCACCATTCTCGGAGAAGGTGTCCAGGAGGAGGATTTCCTCCCGCGGAGAATTTACGGAAATTACATAAAAAGCCTTCTTTGTCAGGCTGTTGCGGAAAATCCACTCTTGAAAATCGACTCGCGGAAAGCCGTGGATCTCACCAGTGGAAATGGCCGTGAAAACGCCCGTGTGATCCTCAAGGACCAGACTTTCATCGAAGCCTCCCACGTCGTTCTCGCCACCGGAAACCAAGGTTCCGCATTCGCTTCCTCGCTCTGGGCCCAGCACACCAAACCCGCCCGCGATCCCGGTTCGCTGGATCAGATCAAGGACGGAGACAGCGTGCTCATCGTCGGCTCCGGCCTCACCATGATCGATACCGTACTCGATCTCGACCGACGCGGAAACGCCGCCACGATCCACATCATTTCCCGCAACGGACTTCTTCCAAAGGAATACGCCCCGGCTTCACCGCTTGAGCTTCCCGATCTCGATCATCTTCCGGATTCCAATCTCCGCAAGGCGGTGCGCCTCTTCCGCAACGCCATCCGCGACCACGAAGCGAAGGGCGGTGATTGGCGCGATATCTTCCATGCGATCCGCTCCTCGACCCCATCGCTCTGGCAGGAACTTTCGGATCGGGATAAAACCAAATTCCTCCGGCTCGTGAGCCCGTTCTGGGAAGTCCATCGCCACCAGTGCCCGCCGGAAACCCTGCATCGCATCCACGCTCTCATCGCTTCCGGAAAACTCGTCCAACACCGCGGAACGATCGTCACCGTTGAAAAAACCACGGGACGTTTCCGCATGGGCCTGGCCGCACGCAACCGCAACGCCGCCACCCGCTCGATCGAAGCGGACCACCTTCTCGATGCCACCGGCCCGGCCCGTGACATCCAGACCGTCCGGCATCCGCTCATTCAGAATCTGCTCCGCCGCGGCTTCATCAAACCGGATGCCCATCGCCTCGGAGCGGAAACTTCCGCCGACTACCGCGCGGTAGGCCGGGACAACAAACCCTCCCCTTGGCTGCACATCGTCGGACCGATGCTGAGGGCCCGTTACTATGAAGCAACCGCCGTCAGCGAGCTCCGTCTGCACGCCGCCTCACTGGCGTCCCGGATTGAGAAGGAACTTAAATCCCGCGAGGCGGATAAGCTCGGAGTCTGAATTAAAGTTCGGATTTTAAAACATACCTTACAAAGAAACGCTTCTTTGTAAGGTTTTTTATTTTTCACAACATACTCATTTCGAGTCATTTAATTTCCATCAATCAACAAAAAGCAATTTTCTCATATAAATCTTCTTGTCTAATGTAGTCCGATAAGTAGGATTTCGCCGCGCCGACTCTACCCCACACGGGGACAGTAGCAGCACCTTTGGAAGACCACCCTACGATGGGAGCTTCTTGGAATTCGAATCCTCTCCCGAGTGGGGGTTGATCCGTTCCGACGATTGAACGCCCGGGCTTTTTCCCGATCGCCGATCACGCCTTGAACCAGGGCTCTTCACGCCTGCCCTGGAATCCCCAATCCATCATCGATCCACCTTACCATCATGAGATCAGGAAAACCTTCCCCGCTGGCGGCCCTCTCCGCGCTCGGGGCTTTGACCCTCTCCATTCTACCTGCGCACGCGGACAAGGTTCCCGCGCACCGCTCCAATGACATTTTCATCGGCTTCCGCTCGACGGAGAACCCCGGGAGCAGCTTCGCCTACCTGGTGAAGGTCGGCACCTACAGCACCTTCGCCAACGTTCCAGAAGGAAGCTCCATCACCCTTCTGACGATCAACCTCGGCACCACGTCCGAGCCCAATGTCGTCAGCCTCGGAAATCTGGGAGCCGACCTTTCCAGCTCCAATCCTCTCGGCCAAGGCTTCGGACCAAACTGGCACACCCGGCAAAGCGTCCGGTGGGGCGTTTTCGGATGGTCCAACTCCGTCAACCCCGTGATCTTCGCTTCGCGGCAACGTCCGTCCGCAGCCACGGCCAGCGATCCTTGGGCCGAACTCGACTCCACCCAGCGCAACGGCACCTATTCGGAAATCACCACCGTTCTTGGCAGCCAATCGTCCTCGCAGAACGCCTACAACCTGCTGGACGCCACCGCGAACAGTCCCGTAGGCGCCTTCCAACCTGCCGGCGGAGGCACTTACATCGAGAAAGTCAGCAGCTCTCCCGACTTCGGCAACATCACCAGCTTCACCGACATCGAGGCCAATTTCGAAAATGGTCCGGGGAACGCCTTGCTCGATCTCTACCGTTTCGGCCCTACCGGAGGGTCCACCCCATCCGTTCTGCGCGTGGGATACTTTTCGATCTCCTCGTCCGGCGTCATCACCTTCACCAAACCCGCCGCCGCGTCGAATCCCAACGCCGACGATGATGGCGACGGCTTCACCAACGGGCAGGAAGCGGTGGCGGGCACCAACCCCAACGACAGCAAGGATTTCTTCCGCGTCAACTCGGTCGCGAAATCCACAGGCAATTCGCAGCTCTCGTTCAAGCCCGCCGCGAACCGCACCTACGTCCTGAGCTACTCCGAAGACCTCCAGCCGCCTTGGCAAACCATCGAAACCTGGCCGGCCGGCACCTCGCCATCCTCTCTCCACACGTTCACCGACAACGATCCCGTCAGAACCGCCAGGCCGAAAGGTTTCTACCGGATCGTCGTCAGCCAGCCCTGACCCCCTTTTGCCGACCGAACCCCCGGAGGATGCCACGCACGTACGATAGGGACTGACCGGTTATCAACGGAAGCCTTCGTCATAATCCCACCGCCTCACGCCCCCTTATCAGCGTCACAGAAGGCGGCCATCTACAAATCCATCCATTCAATCGATGAAACAACGATCCAAAACCGGCCGCATTTTTGCCGCCGCACTCGCAGGAATCGCCCTCAGCGCGATCTCACTGCAGGCGGCAGTCGTTCCCGCGCCGCAAATCAATGATGTCTTTCTCGGAGTCCGCGTCCTTCAGGGCGACGAAGGACTCAACCCTGGAAAGAACACCGCTTATCTGGTCAACCTCGGCGCTTATTCGACATTCAGCACCGCAACCTCGGCCTTCACCCTGGATGTCGGGAACATCAACTCCGACCTCACGCGGATCTTCGGCTCGAGCTGGGCCACCCGCACCGACCTCAATTTCGGCGTCTTCGGAATCGGCTCGGCGACCAACCCCATCGTATTCTCCTCGCTCAGCCGCATTGCGGGTTCCGCCTCCTCGACACCGGGTGTCCTGGATCTCACCCAGCGTGGTCTCGCTTACTCCGCGATCTCCAGCGTGATCAACTCCGACGGTCTCGGATACAAGGGCCGCGAATCCACCCTGAACGGTTTGAACGGAAGTGCCGTCGCCGTCGAACAGGTGGGAGTCACCGGAGCACAAAGCTACCTGACCCAGGTCGCTGGAACCCCACTCGATTTCGAGACCTGGAACTCCATCGAGGCCCCTGTTGCGGGAGACACCGTGCTTGATCTCTACCGCTATCGCAACGGCTTCACCGATACGGCCGGTTCCTTCTCTTTCGGATCGGAAGGGCTCGTCTTCACCCCTGTTCCCGAACCTTCCGCCGCCCTTTTGGCAGCCGCCGGCTCGCTTGCCCTGGTCTTCAACCGCCGCCGCTCACGGACAGAACAAAACTGACATCCAATTCCCTGAACCAACAACCCTCCTATCGAATCCATAGTTATGAAATTCCTTAAAAACGCAGCCTTCGGCGCGATGGCACTTGCCTCCGCAGGATCCGCCTACGCGCAGACGACCATCCACTTCGCCGCATCGAACGGTGACCGCAACGCCACCCAGACCGCCATCGGGAAACTGTTGACCGATTGGAAATACACCGGCCTTTCCGGCACCATTTCCGGCAGTGCGGGCGCCATCACCACCTCGGGTGGCGTCGCCTCCACCTACACGGGTTCCAACTTCGGCACCTGGCGCGGAAAATACCTCGGCAACAATGTCATCATTCGCACCAACTACGCGGGAGCCTTGGCTGGCATCGCCGCGGTCGCCGGCGGCACCCTTCAGAAATTCGACACATCCACCGGCTCCGAAGCCGATGGCACCGGCGCGGCAAGCAAGATCCTGAATCCTCTGGATACTCCGAATTTCGTCACCAGCACCGTGGACTTCGGATTCTCCACCAACTTCCAGTCCACCTCTCCTTTCCTCGGACCATACAAGGGCACCACCTACGCGACCGTCAGGGAGCACAACGTGGGCATCTCACCGCTCGGCTTCTATGCCAGCCCGGGCTTCCCCGCCACCAACATCACCACCCAGCAGGCACAGCTCCTCTATAAAACAGGGGTCCAGCCGCTCGCCCTCTTCACCGGAGACTGGGTGAACCACAAGAACATCACCGTCTGGGCCATCGGCCGTAACACCGACGCCGGCCAGCGATACGGTGCATACGCCGAAGTCGGCCTCGGCACCTCCCAGGTCGTCCGTGCGTGGCAACCGACGGTTTCCGGAGCCATCGCCGAAGCCACCCATGGAATCATCGGAATCGGTCCGATCGGCGGCACCGTGGATTCCCATGCCCTCTGGCCGGCCGAAGAATTCAGCGGCATCGCCAGCGAGATCGGCAACGGCGGTTTCAACAGCGGTGCGAACCTCGCCGCCGCCCTCACCGTCACGCTCTCGGCCAACGCTTACAAGGGCAGATACTACAACCCCGATGGCGGGGAAGACGGCACCGGAGCCTTCGAGAATCTTTATGACAACGCCACGGCCGGCTACTACATCGGCTATCTCACCCCTGGTGACGCGAATCCCCGCGTTCTCGGCGTGAACTCCTCAGGCGTCGACAACCAGCCAACCCGTCCTGCCGGCACCCGCGGCGTGGCCTTGAAATACAACGGAGTCGCACTCACCACCGACAACGTCAAAAACGGTCAGTACACCGCATGGCTCTACAACCGCCTGCTCACGCCGACCTCCTGGCCGCTCGTCGGTTCCAACACGACCCAGACCTTCGCCTACGCACTGCGCGATCAGATCAAGAACGTCGATGCTCCCGCCGGTGGAGGCATCATTGATGACGCCACGGTCAAAGTCCGCCGTTTGGCGGATGGCGGCCTCGTCATCGAAAAATAACCGGTCATCCAGACAACGCCGGGTCCGGTCATTCCGGATCCGGCTTCTTCCTCCACAGCCCACAAGGCACGGACGAAATCCCGACGGCTCGTGAAACGGGCTTGGGGAATCTCCACGCAAACAACTTCCAGGAAACGAAAATCCCCACACCGGAACCTCTTTCCTTCCATGCCTCCGAAATCCTTCCTCCTCAACGCATCTGCCGCGACGCTCCTGCTGATCGTCGCCGCAGTGATCGCAAACCGTTCCGACAATGTCCACGAGGCCGTTGCCTTGGGACATGCCTCGATCCACAAATC
>DATLIO010000551.1:0-6905 GCA_035539355.1 Luteolibacter sp. | reverse complement strand
GCGGGTGCGGCAAAGCGCGGTGCGGGTGAGGTTCGGACTTGAGGCTGAAGTTGAGGCCCTGAGGGATGCCGACATCCATGCCGGCAGCAAGGGGCCGCTGACCAAGGGCGAGATCGTGACCTGCAAGAACCATGAGCGCCTGGGTGACGCGTCGGGTTTCAGTCTTTCGATCAACGATCTGCGGCGGATGGCCACGCAGTCGGGACGGCGGTTCCGGTTGGCTCCGGATCGCCAGGAATACCTGGTTTCGAACGATGCCTCCGCGCTCTCCGCAGGGGATCTGCTGCTCGGTGCGAAACTCGCGCCGCGGGTGGTGATGTTCATCAAGTTCGACGAGCAGCTCGGTGAGGGTCTGCTGGTGGTGAAGGAAAGCGAAGGGCCGGTGTTGGTGGATGGCTTTCCAGTCCGCGGGGCGATGCAGTTGAAAGAGGGATCGCTGATCCGTCTCTCGGGGAGTCAGGCGGTGCGCTGCCGGTTCAGCGAAGGATTTCTCGACGAGGAACGGACGCAGATCGAGTCGCTGCAGGTGGAGAACCTGATCCATGATTTCGGGCCGGATTCGCGGGCGCTGGACCACGTGAACTTCGAAGTGAAGCGCGGCGAAATGCTGTGCATCATCGGGCCGAGCGGCAGTGGCAAAAGCACCTTGCTCGCGGTTCTTTCCGGACAGCGGAAGCCGACGCGCGGTGCGGTGAAACTGAACGGCATCCCGCTTTACGATCACCGGGAGCAGTTGATTCCGTTCATCGCCCACATGCCCCAGGAGGAGGCGTTGAATCCGCAGCTCACGGTCCGCGAACATCTGCGCCATGCGATGACGATCCGGCGTCCGGCGGTTTCGCCGGCGGAGCATGAACGACGGGTGGACTCGATGCTCGCGGAGCTGGGTTTGCAAACCATCGCGCGGAGGCGCGTCGGTGCGCCGGGCGAGAAAACGATTTCCGGAGGCGAGCGCAGTCGTCTGAATCTCGGACTCGATCTGGGAAGCCGTGCGGAGGTGTTCCTTTTCGACGAACCGATCTCGGGATTGTCGTCGAAGGATTCCGAACACGTGGCGGAAACACTGAGATCGTTGGCCCGTGAGAAGATCGTCATCGCTTCGTTGCATCGTCCGGGAGCACCGGTGCTGAGGCTTTTCGACAAGGTGCTGTTGCTCGACAGCGGCGGACGTCTCGCGTATTTCGGCACGCCGGTCGGGATGGTCGGGTATTTCCGCGACGCATGCGATGAACTCGCGATCTCGCATCCATCGGTGCATGCCAAGAGTCCGCTGGGAGCTGACTTCGTTTTCGATGTGCTGGAGACTCCGTTGAGCGGGATCGGTGGCGGATCGAATACGGGGGCTGCGCGCCGTTTCCCATCGTCGTTCTGGCAGGAGCGCTTTGAAAGTGTCGCGTTGTTGAAATCACTGCTGCCGCAGGACAGCGGTCCGTCGTCGAGGATCGGTGAAGCCGCGAAGGGCGGCCGGCTTCCGGTTCCGCCGAAACCGGTGCGGAGATTCCGTGCGGTGATGGCGGTGTTCGCGACGCATTTCCAGCGGTCGTTGCTTTCCAAGATCCGCAACCGGGGGACGATCTACAGCACGTTCCTCGAAGCTCCGCTGCTGGCGGCGCTGGTGTCGATCACGCTGCGGTCCTCGCCCAGCGGGCCTTATGATTTTTCGACGGCGCTTCACATCCCGGCGTATCTCTTCCTGAGCGTCACCGTGGCGATGTTCCTCGGCCTGACCAACTCGGCGACGGAAGTCCTGCGGGATCGGGCGGTGCTGCGCCGCGAGCGGAACTGCCAGCCGGGAGGGACGTCCTATGTCATCGCGAAATTCGTCGCCCTGGGATTGGTGGCGTCGGTGCAGTGCCTGACCTATCTGATCGTGGGGAATCATTTCCTGGAGATCCGTGGAATGCTGGCCGACCACTGGTTGTGGATGACGCTCACCGCGTGGGCGGGCACGGCGATGGCGCTGGTGGTTTCCTCGCTGGTGAAAACCGAGCGTGCGGCGTTGACGGCCGTGCCGCTTCTGCTGGTGCCCCAGATGTTGCTGGCCGGGGCGCTGGTTCCTTTCCGCGAAATGAACCGCGGGCTTTTCGAGGGCGGTGGATTGCATCGCGAAAGCGGCGGTGCTCCGGTGCCGGCGCGCGTCATGCCGTTGAGATATGCATATGAAGCGATGATCGTTTCGCAGGCGACGCGGAATCCATTCGAAGTGGAGCGCATCCGGTTGCAACGGAGCATCGACCGGATCGTCGGAGCCGAAACGACCGCCGAGGACAAGGAGGCACGGCTGGATCTGTTGAAAGAGGGGCTGCGACGGTTGATGGCGGCGGGTGCGACTTCACCGGAGGATTCCGCCGATCTCGTCGAACGGATCATGGAAGCGGCCCGCTATGGTTCGAAGGTCGAGGTTGAGACGATGAAGATCTGGCCCACCAATGAAGCGAGCGGGCGTCCGGCTTCGGAGTTCTTCGTCAATGAACGCATCGATTTGATGGTGCGCGAAGCGGAGACATTCCGGAACGACTACCGCAACGCCGAGGCGAGGAATGTTTTCCTGGCCTTGAAGAAACCGCTGCCGATGTTCACCAAGAAGCGGGATCCAAAGGAGATTTCATCGGACCTCGATGTGGAGACGCAACGTTACTCGGGTGCGGTCCTCGTGCTGCTGGTCATCGGCTGCGCGGTGGCCTCCAGCCTGATCCTTTTCGTGCAGAACCGGAAGGTGACCTAAGCCGGAGGCGGTGCGGCGGCGCGGGAAAGCCCGTCCATCACCGCGGCGATCGAAGTCGGAGGCAGGGTTTCCGGAACGATGGCGGCGAGGACGAGATAACCGTAGGCCGTATCGACGGGGATGACTTCAAGGGTGGCGCGGGTGCCGATCTTGAGCCGGACGTTGGAAGGCGGGGCACCCGGTTTGCGGGAGGCCAATGCCAGGTTGCGGGCCAGCGAGTGGAGTTTTTCGTTGCCGCTTTCGTCGAAGATCACCGCGCCTTCACGATCGAGGATGAAGATGCCGGTCGCGGAAAATTCGGATGCGAACCAGTCACGGAAGCGCAGGATCCGGTCGAGGAACGGTCCGCGGGCGGTGTTTCTGGGGCCCGGTGCCGGTTGGACGGGCTGGAAAGGCGATGTCAACGGGGAGACCGCGGGATGGGAGGGGACCGAGATGACCCTTTCCACCGGTGGCGGCCTGACAGACACGGGTTCGGGAGCCGGAGCGGGTGGGGCCGCCGAACGGTCGGTGGCGTAGCCGATGAAATCGGAATCGAAGCCCGCATCGCGGATTTCCGAGACCGGCTGGTTCGATGGGGAAAGGAGACGTTCCGCCATCCGGCGGACTTCCGTGGCATCGACCCATGGATTGATCGGGTCCATCAGCCTCGGAAATGATCGGAGTGTTGCCGGACCTCGAGTTTCGATTCGATTTCGGACCGCAGCGAATCGAACACCGTCTGTGCGCCGGCTCCTTCCTCGAGCACGCCGACCGGCAGCCCGCGGGCGCTGGCACGGACGAACAGTCCGTCACGTGGAACCTGGGTGTTGAAGACCATTTCGTCCGGGAGGAGGCCACGCAGTGCGGCGGCCGCTTCACGGCTTTCGGCGAGATCGTTCTGAACCATCGTGAGCACCACGCCGAGGACGGTGAGGCGCGGATTCATGACCCGCAGACGGTTGAGACCTTCGAGCAGTTTCGGCACGGAACGGATGCCGAGAGGTTCCGCCTGCTGGGGGATCATCACGGCATCGCTGGAGGCGATGACATCACCGGTGACGCCGAAGAGTCCGGCGGCGGTGTCGATGAGGCAGAGGTCGAAGCCACGGCCGGCCAGATTCCTCAGGAAAGCGCGGACGCGGGCGAGATGGGTGCCCATGCCGCCGGATCCGGCTTCGTAGTCGCTCGCCTGTCCGCTCGCGACGAGGGAGAAGGTCTCAAGGCGCGTGGGGACGATCAGTCGGTCGAGCGGAATGCCGGGATCCGCGAGGAAATCATAAAATCCACTGAGGAGGCGCGACTGCCGGGTCAGGGAAAGCCCGACCGATCCCTGTGGGTCGGCATCGACGAGAAGGGTCCGGACGCCCGCCCGGGCGAAGGCGTGGGCGAGGTTGATGGAGACGGTCGTTTTACCTACTCCGCCCTTTTGGCTGGAAATCGCGATGCTGATCACTCGATGAGGAATTCTGTCCTGAGATTAGCTTCCGCTTGTCACACCGGAAGTCTTTTCTTCATGATGGTTTGTCGCCTTTCTGGGTTTTAACTACTTTCCTTCAATCGCCCCCCTGATGGATCCTATTTTCATCCGCCGCTGTCTTCCCATCCTCATTCTCGCGAGCGCGCTCGGAGGCATGACCTCCTGCGGGAAAAAAGACTCCTCATCCGGAAAGCCTGTGGTGGTCGTGGATCCGGCGCTTTCCCGGAACATGTCGGAAACGCAGGTGGGGGGAGTGCATCGCACCCAGGACGCTTCCGCGATCCATTGGCAGCCGTGGAACGACGACACCCTGAAGCATGCGAAGAATGCGAATCGTCTGGTGCTGGTGGTGACCGTCATGCCCCAGCAATCGGGTTTCCGGGAGATTCTCAAGCGGATCGAACAGGATGGGAATCTGGTCCGGGCGATCAACTCGAACTACGTGCCGATCCTGGTGGATGGTGATGCGGTGCGGGAAATCGGACTGCTTGCCGCGCCACTTTGCGCTGAAATCAAGCAACCGCTCGACCTGCCTCTCTTCATCTGGATGACCTCCGAGAAAAATCCCGTGGCGTGGATGCCGATCCCCACCGGAAGGGCCGAGGACGGGACGAGGATTTTCAACCAATCCCATGAGATGGTCAGCCGCATGTGGCGGGATGATCCGGCCTACGTGTTGAAAAACAGCAGGATCGACAACGAATCACGCCGCATCCGGATCGCCGAGGAAGCCAAGAACAACAAGGCGAGTTCGCAACCCGCCCAGGATGCGGCGGCGGGCGCGCGGCAACTGATCTCGCTTTACGATCCTTTTTCGCGGACCATCGACGAGACGGGCGGGCTTTTTCCTGCCGGCGTGCTCGATGTCATTTCCGCCGCGGCGGCGCTTCCCGGCGGAGGCGGGGGGCTGCGGGACAAAGGGATGGAAATGTGCGGGGACTTGCTGGAGGACCTGTTGACGAGCGCGATGTTCGACCCGCTGGAAGGCGGGGTTTTCGCGGGACGCATCGCCCATTCATGGGCATTGCCGGGTTTCACCTGGAATTGTCCTGACCAAGGGCGCGCGGCGGCGCTTCTGTTCCGTGCCCACCAGGTGACAGGCGATCCGATGGCTCTCGAGCGGGCGCTGGGTTTGCTCAAATTTTCCGAAAACCGTTTCAGGAATGAGGACGGGCTTTTCGCGTTCGGAGCCATCGGCCAGGCACAACCGGGGGCGTGGCTTTGGAAAACCGAAGAGATTCAAAAAGCATTGCCTCCCGAGGACGCGAAATGGTGGATCTCCGCAACGGGCATGAAGGAGTTGGGGAACCTGCCTTCGGAAGTCGATCCCAGCCGCAGGTTTTTCCGCCGGAATTCGATGTCCCTGCCCAAGCCCCTCCGGGTGGTGGCCGCGAAATTTTCGGTCACGCCTGAGGAGTTCGAAGCCCGTTTTGAAACTTCCCGGAAGAAATTGACGGAAATCCGCCTCACCAAACTGGGGCCGGAAGCGAAGGAAACCATCCCCCATGCGGTGGCCAATTTCCGGATGATCTCCGCCTATGCGGCGGCGTATGCGGCGACCGGTGACGGAGTCTGGCGGGACAAGGCCACGGCGCTGCTGGAAAAATCCCGGAAAGCGTTTTTCTCGGATGGCAAACTCCATGCTTTCGGGGTGGGCGGCGTTCCGGAAAGGCTGGAAGCCCGGGCTTTCACGTATGCGCTTGCCGTTCAAGCCGCCCTCGATGTTGCGGATGTCACCTCGGACGACACGCTGTTCACCTGGGTGGAGGAGATCGGCGGAATCGCGGAGACGCTTTTCAAGAACAGCGAAGGACTGATGGAGGTTTCCAATGCCGCCAAATTGATCGACGTGCCGATCACCGACAGACGCCGGATCTTTGACGATACCACGGGTGGGATATTCGCGGTCGCCGACGCCCGGCTCGCTTTGTCCGGACATTCCGCCGCGGACGTGATCGCGAGGTTGGCCGCTCCCTTGTCCGAGGATGCCGTGCGGAATCCGATCCTTTATACCGATCTGATTTTCGCCTCTCTGGTGAAACACCGGGCCAGGACGGTGATCCGTGGCGCCGGGCTTTCTCCGGAAATGAAAGACGCCGTGGAACGCCTGCCATTCCAGCTTGTTCCAAGGGCCGGGGCCAAAATTTCGGATGGTATTCCGGACGGATCGGTGCGAGTCATTTCGCCCGATGGTTCCGGGAAATTGATTTCCAATCCTTCCGATCTAAGGAAAGAACTCATGCTGTCCGACACGACTTCCTGAAAACCCGAAAACCCGACCCAACCCACGTGCGATGAAAATAAGATCCCTGCTGATTCCTGTTTCCTGCCTTTCCCTTGCGGTGCCTGCCTGGGCGGACACCTTCGTGCTCAAGGACGGAAGCCGTCTTGAAGGACGCATTCTTTCGGAAACCGCGGATTTCTATCAGCTGGAAGTGCTCGTCGGAAAATCCATCAAGGACGAGAAGAAGGTCGCGAAAGCCGATGTGGCCGAGATCATCGCGGTGGATCCCAGTGAAAAGGATTTCGAGAAGATCAAAGCCCTTTCCCCGGTGCCGGATTTTTCATCCGCGGATGAATATGCCCGTCGCGTGACCCTGGTCGCGAAGTTCATCGCGGATCATCCCAAAGGTTCGAAGATCTCCGATGCACAAGCGTTGCTGGCCACCTTGAAATCCGAAGCCGAAGTGATCTCCGGCGGTGGCATCAAGATGGACGGCA
>DATLIO010000550.1:0-2238 GCA_035539355.1 Luteolibacter sp. | reverse complement strand
GCTTATGGATACGGCCTGCTTTTCTACGCGTGGCTGAAAGTGCTGCAACCGGCGTTCTACGCGATCGAGAAGCGCTGGCTGCCGATGATGATGAGCTTCGTGGCCTTGGCGCTGTACCTCGGTTTCAACTACTACTTCGTGTTCGTCCTGAAGTGGGGCCACGAATCGCTGGCGATGACGACGAGCATCGTGGCGGGCGTGAATTTCCTCTGCCTCTATCTGGCGATGGTGAAATTCGCGGGCGATCTCGGAACGCCGGCGTTGCTCGGCATGTTCGCGAAACTCGCGGTCGCAGGCGCGGCGATGGGCGGGATCTGCTACGCGGCGAACGTCCATGTTTTCGGAAATCTCACGGCGATGAGCTTCGTGGTGAAAGTCATCGCGCTCGGCGGTACGATCGGCGTGGCGGGACTGGCTTATCTCGTCATGACGAAGGTGCTGCGCGTCGCGGAAACGCAGGATGCGGTGGCGATGGTGATGCGCCGGTTCAGGAAGAAGTAAGGACTGCGAAAGCGGTGGTCTAAAGTCATTTGGAGCTTTCCCGAGACCCGTGTTCTGTTAGTTCGTAAAAATGGCAACGAACGATTCCTTGAAATCCCTAGCGGTGTTGATCGACGCGGATAACGCCACTCCTGATGTAATCGTGGGCCTGCTGGAGGAAGTCGCCGGTTATGGCACTGCCAACGTGAAGAGAATCTATGGTGACTGGACGACGCCGAACCTCGGGAAGTGGAAAGCCGAATTGCTCAAGCATTCCATCCAGCCCATCCAGCAGTTCCGCTACACCACCGGAAAGAATGCGACGGACAGTGCGATGATCATCGACGCCATGGACCTGCTCTACACATCCAGGTTCTCCGGTTTCTGCATCGTCTCCAGCGATTCGGATTTCACCCGGCTCGCATCGCGGATCCGCGAGCAGGGATTGTCCGTTTACGGATTCGGAGAAAGGAAAACACCCGAGCCGTTTGTTAAAGCATGCGATAAATTCATCTATACCGACGTCCTCGGACAGGAGCCGGACAAACCCTCTTCGCAACGGACAAAGGTCGAGGCCGTCGATTTGCGGAAAGATACCAAGCTGGTCACCCTGATCGACAGCGCCATCAAGGCCAGGACTCCCGACGGAGGCGACTGGGCGGTTCTGGGCGCGATCGGACACCACATCAGCCAACAGTTTCCGGAATTCGACAGTCGGAACTACGGATACGCCAAACTTAGCGGGCTGCTCGAAGCAATGGGTCTCTATGAGATTGAGAGGACCGATAAGCAACATCCGAAAGTGAGAAGGAAGAAGAAGGCAGGTAAGCCGAAATAAGGCAATCAGGTGGATGGATCGGTGATTGTCGGTGCCCGCCTCAAGCAGGTAGGATGAGGCATGCGAATCCTGGCGGCGGCGGATCTTCACTACTCGTTGCCGCAGTTCGACTGGGTGGGCGAGAATGTCGGGCGCTTCGATCTGCTGGTGTTGGCCGGGGATCTGTTGGATCTCGGATCGCCGGTGGATCTGGATGTGCAGGAACTGGTGGTGCGCCGGTATTTGCAGAAATTCTCGGCGGAGCGGATGGTGGTGGCTTCATCCGGAAATCATGACATCGGCGAACCGGAGCGCGCGGGCGAACGGGTGGCGCTGTGGCTGGAACGGATGAAGGGCGACGCGATCCTGCCGGATTATTCGTGTTTCGAGAAAGACGGCGTCGTGATCAGCGTCTGCCCTTGGTGGGACGGCCCCACATCGAAGGAACAAACCGAGGCGCGGCTGGAGGAAGATGCGCGGAAGGAAAAGCGGGTCTGGCTCTGGCTGCATCATTTCCCCCCGCAGGGAACGGGCGTGGCGTGGACCGGAAAAGCCGACGGCGGCGATGCGCAGGTGCGGGAATGGATCGGAAAGTATCAGCCGGACTTCGTTTTCAGCGGGCACATCCATCACGCGCCGTTTTACGCGAAGGGCGCGTGGGGATCGCAGATCGGGAAAACGTGGATCTTCAATGCGGGACGGCAACCGGGAGGAGAACCAACGAGGATTGTCCTGGATCTGGAGGCGCGCCGCGCGGAGTGGATTTCGGCCGAGGGAATCGAAGAACTCGATGTCAGCGCGGCGAACTAGCGCTTGGGCGTGCGGTGCGCGAGGTGCAGGAGCAACTCGTCGGCGCTGCCATACTGGTCGTTGCGGCCTTTGTACTGGTTCCGCAGGTCGGCGAGGTAGCCGATCATGCCTTTGAGGCGGCGGGCGAGGAC
>DATLIO010000549.1:0-1798 GCA_035539355.1 Luteolibacter sp. | reverse complement strand
GCTCAAGTGGCAGCACGACGAAAAAATCCAGCGCGAGGCCCGGGCCGCCGCACGAGTTTCGTCTTGACCCTATCCCGCCTCCGGTTGAACACCCCTTGATCCCATGAACTTCCTCATCACCGGCGGAGCCGGATTCATCGGCTCCCATCTCGTTGAGCGGCTTCTCTCGGAAGGTCACCGGATCACCGTCTTCGACGATTTCAACGACTACTACGATCCCGCCGTCAAACGCGCGAACCTCGCCAACGTCATCGACCGCATCGAACTGATCGAGGGTGACATCCGCGACGCCGTCCTCGTCGAAAGGGCATTCGCCGCCGGTTCGTTCGACTGCGTGGTCCACCTCGCCGCCCGCGCCGGCGTCCGGCCGTCGATCGTCGAGCCTAAGCTCTATTTCACGACCAACATCGACGGCACCTTCAACCTCCTCGACGCCTGCCGTTATCACAAGGTCCCGCGGTTCGTCTTCGCGTCCTCCTCTTCGGTTTACGGCGTGAACAAGAAAGTCCCGTTTTCCGAATCGGATCCGATCGAGCGGACGATCTCACCCTACGCGGCCACCAAACTCGCCGGCGAACAGATCTGCTCGAACTACTCCTACCTCTTCGGCATCCGCTGCGTCTGCCTGCGCTTTTTCACGGTCTACGGTCCGCGCCAGAGACCGGACCTCGCGATCACGAAATTCGCGCGCCGCATTTTGAACGGCCAGCCGATCGAGCAATATGGTGATGGCAGCAGCGCCCGCGATTACACCTATGTCGCCGACATCGTCGACGGCATCGTGAAATCCTGCCACTACGACGGCAGCCTCTTCGAAATCTTCAATCTCGGCGGCTCCGAAACCACTTCCCTCTCATCGCTCATCTCGATGATCGAGGAAATCACCGGCCGCAAAGCCGAGGTGAACCACCTCGCCGACCAACCGGGCGACGTGCCGCTCACCTATGCCGATGTTTCCAAAGCGAAGCAGCTTCTTGGTTACGAACCGGGAACGCACATCCGCGACGGTTTGAAAAGCTACATCGGACAACTCATGGAGTCATGAGCGAAAGGCAGCTTCCACCTCTGGGTGTCGCCCTCGTCGGCTCGAACGCGATTTCAGTCGTGGCCGAACTCGTCGCCGCAACCCAGGGATACGAAGATTTCGTCGCCATCCGCCGCCGTGGAAATTCCACGAACCTGCCGGTGATCATGGACAGCGATGCGTGGAATGACGAAATTCTCCGCCGGCCCGGCTATTTCAAAGCCCACGAAAAGATCCAGGAACTCGACGACCTCATCACCAAGCTGGTCGGTGGCCGCCGCTTCGATTGCTTCATCCACATCAGCAAGGACATCTTCTGCCAGATGCTCGAGAGCCATCCGCTCTGCGACCGCTATTTCTACCTCGAGGAAGGCATCACCTCGATGCTCGGCAAACGCTTCGGCAAAGCGCGGACCCGCAAACTGCAACCGTTCATCTGGAAATGGCGGAGCAGACTGTTCTACCGGAACCGCTTCAACATCTTCCATCCGCATTTCGTCACCGACTCACCGAAATACGGCGGCTCGTTCGCGATCTCAGAAGCCGCTTTCCCCGGTTTCCCGAACCGGAAATTGCTCTCTCTCGAAGACCTCCCTTCCGGCGAAGCCCTCCAGCAGGATGTCGTCGTTTTCCTCGACGCCCATTACTACAACAAGGACATCGAGGAGGAATACAAACAGGCACTCAAGGAATGTCTCGGCTCGTTGATCGACAAGCCCTCGACGGTCGCGGTGAAATTCCATCCGCGCGACACCGATCCGGTCCGCCATGAGC
>DATLIO010000548.1:0-4853 GCA_035539355.1 Luteolibacter sp. | reverse complement strand
TCGCGAAAGTGTGGCCGCCGGAGACCTATGCGAAATTGCTGGGCGGGATCGATCCGAAGAAAGCGACCGTCGCGGATGGCAGGGCGATCATCGAGAAATTTTTGCCGAAGGCCTTCCGGCGTGCCGTGGATGCGGCGGAGGTGGATCGGTATGTGGCGGTGGTCGCGCGTGAGATGGAAGCGGGCCGTGATTTCATTTCGGGACTGAGGACCGGATTGTCCGCCGTCCTTTGCTCGCCGAATTTCCTCTATCTCCGCGAAGACCTGAGGCCGGCGGTCACCCGAATTTCCGATGCGGAGCTGGCAAACAGGCTTTCGTATTTCCTCTGGAGTTCGATGCCGGACGACGAGCTCCGGAGTCTCGCGGCGGAGAAGAGGCTTTCCGATCCGGAAGTTCTCAAAAGCCAGGTGGAGCGGCTTCTCAATGATCCGAGGAGCAACCAACTGGTGAAGAATTTCACCGGGCAGTGGCTGCATCTCCGGGCGATCAATGACACGACTCCGGATGCGAAGGTCTATCCTGAGTTCGACGAGCTCCTGCAGGTGGCGATGGTGGCCGAGGGTGAAGGGTTTTTCCGCGAGATCCTTGATCACAACCTGCCGATCTCGAATTTCCTGACTTCGGATTTCACGATGCTGAACGAGCGGCTGGCGCGGCATTATGGTGTTGAAGGCGTCGAAGGGATCGCTTTCCGCAAGGTGAAACTTCCTCCTGACAGCGTGCGTGGCGGCGTGTTGACCCAGGCCGGAGTCTTGAAAGTCACGGCGAACGGAACCAACACTTCGCCGATCGTGCGCGGGACCTGGGTGTTGGAAAACATCCTCGGAAAGCCATCGCCGCCGCCACCGCCGAACATCAATGCCATCGAACCGGACATCCGCGGTGCGGTGACGATCCGGCAGCAGCTTGAAAAGCATCGGGCGGACAGCAGCTGCGCTTCGTGCCACCAATACATCGATCCGCCGGGATTCGCGTTGGAAAGCTTCGATCCGACGGGAAGTTTCCGCGAAAAATACATGCGGTTCGAAGTTCGCGATGAAGCGAAAGGGACGGGAGAACTGGTTGGCGGCGCGGATGTCGATTCGACCGGTGAATTGTCCGATGGTCGGAAATTCGACGGCATCCTCGGTTTCAAGAAGCTGCTCATGACGAGCGAGGACGATTTCGCACGCTGCCTGACACGGAAGTTGCTGACCTACGGTCTCGGACGGGAACTCGGCTTCTCGGATCGTGCGGCCGTGGAAGCCATCGACCGCAAGGTTTCATCGGAAGGCAACGGTCTGCGGACCCTGATCCACGTCATCATCCAGAGCGAACTGTTCTCAACCCGCTGAATCATGAACCACGCCAGACTTTCTCGCCGCACGTTTCTCAGAGGCACCGGAATCTCGATCGCGCTGCCGTTCCTGGAAGCGATGATCCCCGCTTTCGCGAAAGATGCCGCGGTTGTTGCTTCGGTGCCGCGCCGTTTTGTGGCGATCAACATTCCGCTCGGATTCCTCGGTGAGAAATTTTTCCCGACGGCTGCGGGCAAGGATTATCAACTGAGTCCATATCTCGAACCGGCGGGTGCATTGAAGGATCATTTCACGGTCTTCTCCGGAGTGAGTCATCCGGGTGTCGATGGCGGGCACGAGACGCAGAAGTCCTTTCTGACCGCCGCGCATCATCCGGCTTCGCGTGGATTCAAAAATACGATCTCCGTGGACCAGATCATCGCGAACATCATCGGCGATCAGACAAGGTTCGCTTCGCTGACGATGGGCGAGCACGGCCTGTCGCTTTCCGCGAACGGGGTTTCGATCCCAAGGCTCGGGCAGCCTGCGACGGTGTTCCGGAAGCTGTTCCTTTCAGGAACACCCCAGGAAATTGCGGCGCAGGAAGCCGATCTCCGCGACGGCCACAGCATCATGGACGTGGTGCGCGAGGATGCGAAATCGCTGGAGCGCCACGCGACCGCCGCGGACAAGGAGAAGCTCGACCAGTATTTCACCGCCGTCCGCGAAACGGAGGAGCGCCTGAAGAAGACCGAGATGTGGAGCAAGACCCCGAAGCCGAAAGTCGATGCTCCGAATCCGGGACCGATCGTCGCCGAAGATCTCGTGAAGGGCTACCGCTCGTTCTTCGATGTGATGGCGCTGGCCATCCAGACGGACTCCACGCGCGTGATGACGCTGGGCGGTTCGGCGATCGGCACGGTGCCGAAGATCGACGGAGTGAAGGAGGGCTACCACACGCTTTCCCATCACGGGAAAAATCCGGAGCGCCTCAAGCAACTGGAAATCGTCGAGCGCGCAACACTCGCCGCATTTTTCGGGTTCATCGGGAAATTGCAGGAGATGAAGGAAGGGGATTCGACCTTGCTGGATCGGACACAGGTTTTCCTCGGCAGCAACCTCGGCAACGCGAGCGGACATACGACGACCAATCTGCCTTCATTGCTGGCCGGTGGCGGCTTCAAACACGGCAGCCACCTCGCTTTCGATACGAAGGACAATTATCCGCTCTCGAATCTTTTCGTGAGCATGATGCAGCGCATGGGGATCGCCCAGGAGTCGTTCGGCGGTTTCAGCGGGACGATGCGCGGGCTTGAGATGTCCTGAGTTGCCGGGAAAGCGGGAGGAAACGGGCTTGCCGCCGGGGGCGATAGCGTTTCCCTTGTTGGCAGATGAATTTCCGCTGGCTGAACGCGATTTTTTGGGGGAACTCCGTGGCGCTGTCATGGATGTGGGGGCTGGGTCTGTTTTTCAGCGTCCAGATGACGTTCATGTTCGGCCTGCAGGGCCTGCTGACTTTCGCGATTCCGAATGCATTGGGCCTGGCCTTGTTCGGCGTGCTGACCCAGATCGTGGCGAAACGGAATGCCGGTGGGCAGGAGTCGCTCGCGATCTTCTTCGACAAGTATTCGAAACCGTTCCGGCTCGCATTTTATCTATATCAAATCGTCGCCCTGGCGCTGACCGTCTTCGCGATCACGAGTTATCTGTTTGATGCCCTTGGTTTCGGAGCGAACATCGGAAGCGTCGGAAGAGGTCTCTATCTGACTCTGGTCGTTTTCATGATGCTGGCCGCCGGATGTCTGTTCGGTGAGGAATTCGGAATCCAGAAGATCAAATACGGCCACGCTCTGGCTGGCATCGGATTGCTGATCTGCATTGGTGTGATCCTCTTCGTGGGCGGCGCATCCACCGGCAGTTTCGTTTGGAAGTCCCCACTCCAGAGCAGTTGGACGGGACCGTCACTTCTCGGCTACACGGTTCCGCTTCTGGTCGGTCTGCTGGTGGGGCCGTGGCTCGACCTGCAGCATTGGCAGCGTGCGATCCAGATCCATCGGGAAAAGTCGTCGATCGCCCTCAGCTACATCATCGGTGGAGCGATCTTCTTCCTGCTGCTCATTTTCCATGGCTTCCTCGCCATGTGGGTGATGGGCAAGGGTCCGGCATTTGTCGAGATGAACAAGGGTTTCGACGGCTTCAACTACGCCCACGATCTGGTCACCCGTTTCTTCAGCAGCCAGTTCAAGGAGGGCAGTGTCGCTCCGGTCGCCTATTTCACCTTCCTGGTGATCTGCGCGGTCACGACGCTGGACAGCGGTTACGTGGCTCTCAAATGGTTCCTCGGTGGCATGGTCGAAAAGAGCCAGAACGTGCTGCTTTCGATGGTGCCGAAACAGGTCATCACATCACCGATCCCGAGTTTCCTGCTGGTGGCGGTCGTGACGATCGGCGGTCTGGCGCTGAAGCTGGAACTGGAATATTTCATGGTCTTCTACGCGTCGTTCATCGTCGGTTACGCGGCGCTGGCGATCGCCCGCTGTTTCGTGCCGAACTCGCAGCAGTCGATTCCCCAGATCCGGATGTTCTCGATGGCGAGCATGTCGGTGGTGATTTTCTCGTTCGGCTATTTCACGTCGGAAACCTCGCTGCTGATCCTTGGTTCGGTGCTTCCTTTGGCCTACGTGATCTGGCTGGTGGTCAACACCGACCTGCTCCGCGTCGTGACTGAAAAGGCCGGCGAAGTGATCGAAGCCGCTTCTTCATCAGACAATGCGGCGATCAAGGCCATCGCGAAAACGGTGACCCCTGCGGTTGCTCCGGTGAAATCCGAAGTCGTCGTGCCTGCGGACGCGCACGCGCTGGGCGGACATTTCGAAGGCAAGTGGTTCGTCTACTCGATGATCGCCACCTATGCGGACACGAACTCGGTGGGGAATGTTTATTTCGGGATGTATGGCATGTATGTCGGCAAGACCCGCGAGCTGTTCTTCGCGAAGGCGATGCCGGACTTCGATCTCAAGACGACCAAGTTCTTCATCCTGACCCGCTCGTTCGAACACAAGTTCGTCCGCGAGGCGCGTGAGTTCGATACGATCACGGTGAAAATCCGCGTGGCTGATTTCAACCGGAAGTTCTGCACGCTGGAACACCAGATCTTCGGTTCGGAAAACCAGCTTCTCGGGAAAGGCCAGCAGAGCCTGCTGTTCGTATCATCGAAGGACTACAGCCTGCTGGATATCCCGCCTGAGATGCACAAGGCGTTCCTGCCTTACCTTTGAAAAACCAGCGGCGGTCAATAGGCCGCCGTTACATTTTCAGGAAGCGGCGACCGTCGCGCGATCGACTCCGCGGAGTTCGAAAATCTTGAAGACGGTGTCTTCGATGAGGTTGTTCGGGCATGAAGCGCCGGCGGTGATGCCGATGATCATCGGAGCATTCCGGTCGGCGAAGAGCTGGGTGTAGCTGGTCGTTTCCTTGTGCTGATGGAGATCGAAATGGACGATTTCCTCCAGCGAGCGGATGCACGACGCGTCGCGGATGAAGAAGGTCGGCAGTTCCTTTTCGCCGATTTCGACG
>DATLIO010000547.1:0-4671 GCA_035539355.1 Luteolibacter sp. | reverse complement strand
TTCCAGATCTACATGTGGATCACGCTCCTTTTCGCCGCATTGTTCATGGTGTTCAAAGGCGTCGAATACAGCGTCAAGTTCCATCACCAGGCCGTCCGTCTCAATGACTACACCGTCCTCGAAGGACACCTCGGCTACGAGAAGGACGAAAAGGAAAAAGACGGTTACGCCCGGAATTACAAAGGCGACAAGATCGAGGAGAACCAGATCGTCGTCGAAGCCAGCAAGTTCACGTTCAGCACCGTCCGTTTCCACGGTCCATGGGTCAAGAGCATCGCCGACCAGGCCAAACACCACGGCGCCACGATCAAGCTCGCCGCCGACGTCACCGCCGTGACGGAGGAAGGAAAGCCCAAGGAGACGCTGGCCAAGGCCGGTGAGGAACTCTCGGTCGATCTTCTCACGAAAATCCGCGCCGCCCACCTCGACGCCCGCGCGCACAACGGATCGCTCCGTCTCACCGCCACCCGCAAGGCCTGGAAAGACGCCTACGCCGCCAATCCGAATGCCAAGAGCGTGGAACTCGCGCCGAACGTGAACATCGATGCCGCGGCCCTCGCGCCGAAGATGCTCGATGAAATCCCGTCCGTGGCCTTCGTCGTCGACAAGCCGACCCACTTCCTGTTCGCCCCGCGCGACATCAAGGAGGCCGATGGTTCCTCGAAGCTCCGCGACGACACCACCGTCGAAGGCAAGCTGCTTGCCAGCCCGATGGTGTTCCACAACCTCGATGCGATCGACTTCCAGCACCTCGTCATGAAGGCGAAGGAGAAGGGGATCGATCCGGACGTCGCGATCGAGAATTCCTGGCTCATCAAGAACGACGCTTTCGCCCGTGAAGTCTGGGCATGGCACAAAGAGGAAACGACCAAACTCCGGGAGCGCCTTCTCAAGGATTACGGTGTCGACAAGAACGGCGTTGCCAAACGCCACCCGACCCCGAAAGAGCTTTACCGCATCGGCTGGAAAGATCTCGCGAAGTATTCGGAAGGGAAGAACGGCATCAAGCTTTCTTGGGCCTCCAAATTGACCGAAGAGTTCAAAGGTCCGAACTACGATGCCCGCACGGAGAAAACCTTCCCGCACCTCTCCGTTCCTCGCAATGAAATCCGCTTCGCCGCGAAGTTCACTCCGGCTTGGAACACCTACTACGCGATCTATTTCACGATCACCGGTCTCCACGGCCTGCACGTCGTCGGTGGTGCCATCGTCCTCGGCTACTATCTGTTCCGCGGCCGCAAGATGTATCTCTCGAATCCGGAATGGCTCGCCAACCGCGTTGAAGTCGGTGGTCTCTTCTGGCACTTCGTCGACCTCGTCTGGATCTTCGTCTTCCCGATCCTGTATTTGATGTAATCCGATCCCATTTTTCCTGAATTCTCCCATTATGGCCAATTCCATTGAAGAAATCCAGAAGTCGAAAAAGACCTACCTCGCGGTCTTCGGCGCGTTGCTCCTCTGCACGGTGGTGACCGTGGCGGTAGCCACGCAAGAATGGCTCGACTTCGGCCGCCACGGCTTCGACCACGTCGATGCCATCGTGGGCCTTGCGATCGCCAGCCTCAAAGCAGGTCTCGTCGCCGCGATTTTCATGCACTTGAATCACGAGAAGAAAGCGATTTACTGG
The DNA here is from genome assembly GCA_035539355.1 of Luteolibacter sp. Taxonomy (GTDB): domain Bacteria; phylum Verrucomicrobiota; class Verrucomicrobiia; order Verrucomicrobiales; family Akkermansiaceae; genus Luteolibacter. The sequence continues at coordinate 3,044 of DATLIO010000547.1, read as the reverse complement.
CTCTTCGGAGCGGGGATCGTGTTTGTGATCTGCCTTTTCGCCCTGACGGGATTCGCGGACTTCGATCCGATCCACGATCCGTTCTTCTACAAAAACTAACCTCAAGCAGTCATGTCACTCAAAGGTTTCCATATCGTCTTCGTCACCGTGAGCACGCTGCTCTTCGTGTTTCTCGCGCTGTGGTCCTTCGTGTTCATGAAGGAAACCTCGACGCTGACCACCACCCTTGGCGTCATCGGCGTCATCGGCGCGCTGGGAATGCCGGTCTACGGCGTTCTGTTCTACCGCAAGGCCACCAAACTCCTGCTCTGACCGCCGATGGCCATGATCCAACAACTCGCCTGCACCATCTGTGGATATCATTCTCCGGATGGTCCGAACGACGCGGCCGGATTTTCGATCTTCTTCCTGCTGATCGTGATCCTTGCGATACTCGGCGGCGTTGTTTTCTGCATGGCCCGCGTGATGCGCCGCGAGCGCGACAATCTGGATCCTTCCCTTCAGGACGACTACGTGCGTCCGAATACCACCACTCCCTGACCCCATCGCCATTCTTTTTCTCCCATGAGTCCTTCCAAGTTCTTCGGAATTCCTGACAACTATTCGTTCCACGGTCCTGACGTCGATCACATCATCGATGTCGTCCACTGGTTCATGATCGCGCTGTTCGTCGGCTGGACGATCTTCTTCCTCTATTGCCTGTTCCGTTTCCGGCAGTCCCGCAACCCGAAGGCTTCGTATGAAGGCGTCCGCAGCCACCTTTCCAGCCACCTTGAAATCGGTGTGATCATCATCGAGGCGGTGCTTCTGCTTGGTTTCGCGTTCCCGCTCTGGGCCGCCCGGACCGACAACTGGGAATGGGTGAAGAAAAGCGATCCTGTCCGTGTCCGCGTCGTAGGCTGGCAGTTCGGCTGGACCTACCACTATCCCGGTGCCGATGGAAAATTCGGCCGCACCGATGGCGCGCTCATCAGCGGCAACAACGATCTCGGCATCGACTATGATGATCCGAACGCCCTGGACGATTTCACCAGCCCGGTTCTGAAGCTTTCGTTGAACCGCCCGTCGGTGCTCAACATCGGCAGCAAGGACGTGATCCACAACTATTCGATCATCCCGATGCGCATCCAGCAGGACGCGATTCCCGGCAAGGAGATCCCGATGTGGTTCACTCCGGTGCGCCCTCTTGAAACGTCCGTCGTCTGCGGCCAGCTCTGCGGCGAAGGTCACGGCAACATGATCGGCTCGATGGAAGTCATCGGTTCGGCTGAATTCGACGCCTGGGCCAAGGGCCAGACTGAATCCGCGCTCGAAGCGAACAAGAAAGCCCAGGCCGCGAAAGCCGCCGCTCCCGCTCCTGCCAAGGCACCGGCGGCACCTGCGGCGCATTGATTTTTCCCGATCCTCGCGATGGATCTGACTGACATCGATCGCGAGGACTTCCGGAACCTGCTCGCTGAGATCGGGCGGACCCGGATGCCGTTCGGCAAATTCGGCATCAAGGAGTATCCGCCGGCCGGGGTTCCGATCATGGATCTGCCGCCGGAATACCTTTCCTGGTTCAAGGAACGGGGATTTCCGAAAGGCCGTCTCGGTGAATTGCTCGCGCAGGTGAATGCGATCAAGGAGGTGGGCATGGACTCCATTTTCGATCCGATGAGGCGTGCGATGGGCGGACGTTTTCCGCTGAGGCCGACGAAGCGGAGATCGTTCGATTTCGAATGAACCTTGCGGCTTGCAAGCGTGCCGCGGCGAAGAAAGGCTGGTGCTTCCGATGAGCGAACAGGCGAACGAGAACAGGGTTTTTGTGGTGATGGGGGTTTCTGGCAGCGGGAAATCCGCGGTCGCTTCCGAAGTGGCGAGAAGACTCGGTGGTGCGATGCTCGACGGGGATTTCCTGCACCCGCGGGCGAACAACCTGAAGATGTCTTCAGGGCAATCGTTGAACGACGAGGATCGTGCGCCTTGGTTGACGGCGTTGAATGACGCCGCTTTCGCGATGAAGCGGACCAACACCTATTCCTTCATCGTTTGTTCCGCATTGAAGCGCCGCTACCGCGACCGTCTCCGTGAGGGGAATCCGACCCTCTCCTTCATCTATCTGAAGGGCAGTTACGAACTGATCGAAGGGCGGATGCTGGCAAGGGGGACTCATTTCTTCAAACCGCAGATGCTGGTCACCCAGTTCGATGCGTTGGAAGAGCCGCTCGAAGACGAGTCCGATGTCTCGGTGATTCCGATCGATCAGACCTTGCCGGAGGTCATCGACGCGGTGATCGCCCGGATCACGGCGGGATCCTGAATTTTGGAGAGGACGTCTTCCGGCGTGAGGCCGGACAGACGCATGGCTTCGATCGAAAGCGCGTCGTGCCGTTTGGCGAGGCGTTTGCCGTTTTCATCGAGCATCAACGGATGGTGGAGATACACCGGTTCCGGAAGTCCGAGAAGTTTCTGGAGCATCCGGTGAACGTGGGTCGAAGAAAGAAGGTCCTCGCCGCGGGTGACATGGGTGATGCTTTGGAAGTCGTCATCCACCACGACCGCGAGATGATACGCCACCCCGATGTCCTTGCGCGCAAGCACGACATCCCCGAGAAGAAACGGATCCACTTCGATTTCACCGTGCAGGAGATCGGTGAACGTGAGCGGACCTGTCATTTGTGACGCTTTCTCCGCATCGAGGCGCCAGGCGTGGGCGGCACCGGCGGCGAGTTTTTCCTGCCGGATTTCATCGGATAATTTCCGGCAGGTGCCGGGATAGAGCGGACCTTCGGGACCATGAGGAGCCGCGATTTCGTTGATTTCGCGACGGGTGCAGAAGCAGGGATACACCACGCCGAGGGCGCGGAGTGTTTCGAGCTTCTCTTCGTAGGCTCCCGTGCGTGAGAGCTGGCGAAGGGGAGGGGATTCGTCCCAACCGAAACCGAGCCAACGGAGGTCCGTTTCAATGCCCGGGTAGAATTCAGGCCGGACGCGGGTGGCGTCGATGTCTTCGTGGCGCAGCAGGAAAACGCCGTCGTTCGCGCGGGCGAGCGCGTGCGCGA
>DATLIO010000546.1:0-3920 GCA_035539355.1 Luteolibacter sp. | reverse complement strand
CGAAACAGCCCGGATGGGTGATGCCGGGCTGCAGGAAAGGATTCGGAGTCGGATTTTCGCGGGGTTCATCTGCGTCGGCGGAGCAGCGGGATCAGGCCGAGGGAAGCCAACAGGGCTGCCGAAGGTTCCGGGACGAAATTGATCGCGAGGCCGTTCATGATCCAGTTGCCGGTGTTGCCGGTGCCGAGGGCGACGCTGATCGTGAGGTTGCCCGAACCATCGGGAACAAGCGAGGAGAGGGTGGCGACTCCGCCGGTTCCTCCCAGATTGGTGTTGGCGGGCTCGATCGATACGGTGTTGCCGTTGACGGTGTAATTCGTGAGACGTGTGCCCGTGCGGTTGACGTAGGCGTAGAATGTGAGGTCGTAGGTGAGGGCCGTATTAAGGCCGGAAAGCGTGAACGTCCGGGTGCCGGGGGCGAAAAAGGAGTCGACGATGACGGTGCTGACGTTGAAAGGCGATGGAGCCGCGGGCGTGTTGTTGTCGGGAACGGCGCCGACCGCGTCGGTTCCGTTCAATGTCAGCGCCATGCTGGTGGTGTTGCCGGCGGTGTCCTTGAGGCCGGTGAGCGAGGTTCCGCCGGCAGGGTTGGTGAAATTGTTCCAAGTCGGTGACGTCCCCGTGGTGGGAGTGGCGCCGAAGTCGATGAGGACAGTGGCCGCGTGAAGCGGTGATGCGAGGAACAGCGCGAGGATGAGGGGGTTTTTCATGGGTTTTTGGGTTTGGATCAGACCAGGGATTTCAACGGGGTAGAAGGAGCTGGTTGGGTTTGAGGGCCGGGGAGGAGATGCGGATTTCACCGATCTCACCGATGAAGCGGGAGGTGGGGTTTCCCGTGGATCCGATGCTGAGCGGAGCATTCGAGATGCTCAGGGTCTGGAAATCCACACCGGCTTTCGCACGGAGCGGCTTGGAGCGCTCGGTGAGATCCTTGAGGTAGAAGACGACGCGGTCTTCGGGATTCCGCTCCGTGAGATCGTAGGAGACGGCGACATAGTATTCGTGGTCGAGCTTGAGTCCGGGGACGTCGGCGGGGATCTCGACGGTTTTGCCCTCGGCGCTCTGGAGGATGAGGGTGGGGAGGGTGTTCTTGAGAACGAGAAGCCACTGGCGTGAGGCATCGCCGATGTCTCCCTTGAAGTGGCCGGCGATGCAGGCGAAGCCGTCGTCGTTGCCCTTTTTGATGAAGGCCTCGATGGTGAGCGAGGTTTTGTTCCAGTCCGCGTGATCCTCGGCGGAAAGGAGTCCGTCGCTCGATTGGCCGCTGAAGAGAAAGGCGGTCGGAGAGGTGGCAGGGCCGTCTTTGGACGTGAGGGAAAGCGGATGGTTGCGCTCCTGGTCTTCGAGTTTTTTGGGACCTTTGCCGTCGAGTTTCCAGTGGGCGATGGTGTCGGCGGAAGCGAGCGCGGAGGTGAGGAAAAGCAGGATGAAGGGTTTCATGGTCAGCGGGCGGATCGGCGGCGGAGGAGGAGAGGAACGGTTCCAAGCAGGGAAAGGAGCGCGGCGGACGGTTCAGGGACGGAGGTGATTTCCATGACGCCGAGGATGTAGAATCCGGTGTTCCCGGATCCTTGGGCGATGTTCATGGAAATGACTCCGTTGGAATCGGGAGAGACGGAGAGGAAAGTGGTGCTGCCGCCGTTGGGATTGGTCATGCCGGTGGGTGCAGCGTCGGTGCCGCCGGTACGCATGTTCGAGGCTTCGTAACTTTGGGTGGCGTCGCTGATGGAGACGGAGGTGTTGCGGGTGGTGCTGCGGGAAAGGAAGCCGTAGAACGTGATGTTGTAGGTCTCTTCCGGATTCAGGTTGTTCAGTGTGAGGGTGATCGGGGTGCTCTGGAAAAACGCGTCGCCTGTGGCGGTGGTTGGATAAGGACTGGAAACGGGTTTCGGCGCTTCGCTCGCGATGTTGGAAAAGGCTCCTCCCAAAGTGAGGGTGATCGCGGTGTCATTGCCGGCGGTGTTTTTCAACAGACCTGTCGTATGGGCCGCGTAGTTGGTGACATTGTTCCATGTCTGTGGCTGGCCGGTGGTGAGTCCGTTGCCATTGGTGCTGCTGCTGGAACCGAAATCGATCAACACCGTGGTCGCGTGGAGCGGCGCAGGGAGGAACAGTGCGAAAAGGAGGGAAAGGGTTTTCATGCGGATAGAAGTGTCCTATCCGGTATCAGATCCGTCATTTTTGAGGTAGATCGTTCAGTGCCCACTTTCGTGGGGGGTCAAAGCCGGATGATGCCGCGGCGGATGGCTTCGGTGGCCGCCTGGGCGCGATCCTTGACGCTGAGTTTCTGGAGAATGCGCGAAACGTGTTGCTTCACGGTGTCCTCCGCGATGCCGAGGGAGTGGCCGATTTCCTTGTTGGCCGAGCCTTTTGCGATGAGCGCGATGATTTCCCGTTCGCGGGGCGTGATGGCCGGTCCGAGCTGGATTTCGATGAGCTGTTTCGAAATGTCATCCGGCAGGGATGTCTCTCCGGCGGCAACGGTCCGGATGGCGTGGATCAGCTCTTCACGGGTGGCGGATTTCCTGAGATAGCCGCGGGCACCTGCGTCGAGCGCGGCGCGGATTTCATCGGTGCGGGCGAAGGTGGAGAAAACGAGCACGCGGGCGGCGGGATCGACCTCGATGATGGAGGCGGTCGCCTCGATCCCGCTGATGCCGGGGAGCTGGAGGTCCATCAATGTCACGACAGGCCGGTGTGCGGCATAGGTGGCGGCGGCTTCCTCACCCGTGTCGGCCGTCGCGGCGATGCGGATGTCGTCCTCGATTTCCAGCGAGGCGGCGAGGCCGTTGCGGACAACGAAGTGGTCGTCGATGATGAGGACGGTGATCATGTGAGAGGTAGCGGAAGGGTGACGAGGACCGTGGTGCCTTGTCCGGGTTCACTGGTCCAGCGAACTTCGGCGCCGAGTTTGCGGGAACGTTCGCGGATGCCCATACAGCCGAAATGGCCCGGTTTTTCATGGGTCTCGGATTTCGCGTCGAATCCCTTGCCGTCATCGGTGATGGAGAGTCCGAGATGGTCGTGGGTGTGATCCAGCTTGATGGCGATGCACGAGGCTCCGGCGTGTTTGATCGCGTTGGTGACGGATTCGGCGGCGATCATCCGGAGATGATGAATGGCGCGAGGAGGAAGGACAGGAGGATCAGGTGAAACGTGGACATCGACCCGCGGTCCGACATCGCCGGGATGCTTTGCGGCGAGTTCGGCAAGGGCGGCCGGGAGATCGAGTGCTTCAGCCGCAGGTGTGCGGAGATCGTGGAGCAGGTTGCGGGTTTCCGTCTGGATGCGGGAGACCAGATGCCGTGCGGTATCGAGCAGGCCGCGTGAAGGATCGGTGACGGCGCGGGCGGACGCGGCTCCGAGCTGGAGGGAGAGTCCGGTGAGGTCCTGTTCGAGCGTGTCGTGGAATTCACGGGCGATCCGCTGTCTTTCCATGAGCATCGCTTCGGTTTCGATGCTGCCGCGCAGGGCTTCGGTCTGTTTGTCCACCTGCCGCCGGAGAAGGATGATCCAGAGCACCGAAAGAAGGCACACGCCGCCCAGGGTGAAAAGCGCCGCGGTGAGACGACCGGTGGTCCACCATGAAGGCGTGGCCACCACCGAGAGGTCCGCATCCGAGCGGACCAGGATCGACAGGCTTTCCGGGCGTGAGAGATAATTGACCGCACGTGTCGATTCGACATCGCAGAGGCCGGTGAATCGCATGCGGGTTTCCGGTTCGGGCAGATGTTCGAGGTAGGGGGTGATGACGCGAACCGTGGTGCGTTCGGTCGCAAGGAGGATCGAGGCCCCCGTTTCCGTGCGGAAGCTGTCGGCGACGGTGCCGGTGAAGGAAACGAGTTCATGATTGAGGAAACCGGCGGAGACGGTTTCGATCCATGTCGGGATGGCTTCGGGGGCTTCACCTGGTTCACGGT
>DATLIO010000545.1:0-3524 GCA_035539355.1 Luteolibacter sp. | reverse complement strand
GTCATCGACCGCGCCCTGATGATTGATCAATGGGATTTCGGATCGCCGCCGGAGGCGTCGCCGAGGTGCTGCTTGTCCTCGGGGAGGAACTTTTTGAAGCGGTTCTTGTCGATCGCTTTCATGTAGGCCTCTTCCGGGGAGATCATGCCATTGCGGAGCTTGTCCCAGATGGATTCGTCCATGAACTGCATGCCGTGCTCCTTGCCGCCGGTGATGACGTCGTAGAGCTTCTGGGTGGCGCCTTCACGGATGATCGCGGAGACGGCCGGGGTGGCGAACATGATTTCGTGGACGGCGGTCCGGCCGGGTTTGTCGACGCGTTTGCAGAGAAGCTGGGCGACGACACCGCGGAGCGATGCGGCGAGCATGGTGCGCACCTGCGACTGCTGGTCGGATGGGAACACGTCGATGATCCGGTCGACGGTTTTGCGGGCGTTGTTCGTGTGGAGGGTTCCGAACACGAGCAGGCCGGTTTCCGCGGCGGTCAGGGCGAGCGAGATGGTTTCAAGGTCGCGCATCTCACCGACGAGGACGATGTCGGCGTCTTCACGGAGCGCGGCGCGGAGACCGTCGGAGAAAGAGCCGGTCTGGATCGGAACCTCACGCTGGGTGATGATCGATTTCTTGTTCGAGTGAACGAATTCGATCGGCTCCTCGATGGTGATGATGTGCCGGTTGAAGTTCGAGTTGATGTAGTCGATCAGTGCGGCGAGGGTCGTCGATTTTCCGGAACCGGTGGGGCCGGTGACGAGGACGAGGCCGGAACGCATGTGTCCGAACTCTTTGACGACTTCGGGCACGCCGAGGTTTTCGAGGGCGGCGATTTCGGTGGGGATCAACCGGAAGACTGCGCCGAGGCCGTTCTGCTGCTTCAGGTAGTTGCAGCGGAAACGGGAGTTCTCATCCATCTCATAGGCGAAGTCGAGGTCGCCGCTGTGGAGATATTTCTCGAAGGCGCGGGGATCGCAGATTTCCGCCAGGAGCTGCTTGAAGGATTCACCTTCGAGCGGCGGCTGTTCCGGGATCGCGACGACCGAGCCGTGGACGCGGATTTTCGGCGGCTGACCTTCGGAAAGGTGGAGGTCGGAGCCTTTGGAATCGATGAGGTATTGGAAGTAGGCGTCGATCTGAGCCATGGTAATCGGGTTTTGAAAGTTGGTGCTGTCGGACGGTTCAGGACTTGAAGAACGCGCGCATCTGGCTCTTGTCCTCCGAGCGGAAGAGCGCTTCGTCAGGCGTGATGACGCCTGCGGTGGCCAGGCGGCGGAGCGATTCGTCCATGGTGATCATGCCGACGTGTTTGCCGGTCTGCATGATGCCGGGAAGCATGAAGGTTTTTCCTTCCCGGATGCAGTTCGCGACGGCGGGGGTGTTGACGAGCAGCTCGAGCGCGAGCACACGGCCGCTGCCGTCGGCTTTCGGGATGAGCTGTTGGGAAAGGATGCCGCGGAGCGATTCGGAAACCATGATCCGGATCTGGTCGCGTTGGTCGGTCGGGAAGACGTCGAGCACCCGGTCAAGGGTCCGCGGAGCGTTGCCGGTGTGGAGGGTTCCGAGAACCAGGTGACCCGTTTCCGCCGCGGTGAGGGCGAGCTGGATGGTCTCAAGGTCACGCATTTCACCGACCATGATGACGTCCGGATCTTCCCGGAGGGCGCCGCGGAGCGCTTTGGCGAACGATTCGGTGTGGGAGTGGACTTCGCGCTGGTTGACCTGGCAGCCCTTGGATTCGAAGACGAATTCGATTGGGTCTTCCAAGGTCAGGATGTGGTCCTCGCGGTCGCGGTTGATGAAATCGACGATGGAAGCGAGGGTGGTGGATTTTCCGGAACCGACGGGACCGGTGACCAGGATCAGGCCGTTCTGATAGCGGGTGAGAGGGACGATGCTCTCGAGCGGTAGGCCGATTTCCTCGATCGAGCGGAGGTTGGAATCGATGACCCGGAAAGCCATGTCATAGCCGAGGCGTTGTTTGACGACCGATGCGCGGAAGCGTCCACCGCTGTTCTGATAGGCGAAATCGATGTCACCGTGGGATTGCAGCTTGTCCCATTTTTCGTCCGTCAGGAACGAGCGGGCGAGCCGTTCGGTATCGGCGGCGCTCAGTGGAGGGTGATCGGACCAGATGGGCGAAAGGTGGCCGTAACGTCTCCATGCCGGCGGATAGGCCGTTGGCAGGTGGAGGTCGGAGCACTGGTATTCGCGCCCTAGCTGGAGGTATTGGTCGACGTGGTCAAGAACCTGATGATCGGACATGTGATGGGGTTTATTGATAAAAAGGCTTAACGCGCCGGTTAGGGCGAGAAGGAATTTCATCCTGCACGAATTTTGCCGCGAGATAGCTTTTCAACTGGCCGGCGAGCCAGACTTTGATGAAGGGACGGAGCGCGGCGATGCCGAGGCTGAGGGCGATGCCCAACAGTCCTTTCTTCTTCACCTGTTGGCGTTTCGCTTTGCGGCGGAAGAGAAGGCTGCCTGCCATTCCGGCGACCAACGAGCCGCCGAGCCAGCCGGTCGGGTGGCTGGTGAGCGAGTCCTTGATCCTGGCCGGGACGTCGAGCTTGTGCTTGAACGCGCGGATTTCCGAGCCGAGCACGCCGCGGGCGGTGTCGCCGGTCTGGATCAGTCGTTGGATTTCCCTGGGGATTGGAAGGTTTGCAGCCATTCGCGGTCTTTTTTGAATTCCTGGCGGGTGATGGTGAACGAAGGTGGGGCCGGCCGCTTTGCGATGAGAATGAGGATGACCGCCAGGAGGAAATGAATGCCGGCGGCGCCGAGGGCGACGGTGTACCAAAGGTAGCCGCCTTGTGCGGAGATGAGGCCGATGAGGCCGGCGACGAGGATCAGCCAGAAGAGCAGCAGGAAAACGGCCGCGGCGGTGAAGAGGATGCCCCGTCTGATGTTGGTGGCCGCGGCTTCCTTCAGTTCGTATTGGACGAGCGCGGCACGGCTGCCGAGGAGATCGGCGAGGGCCGTGCGCCAGTTGGCGGGCGGCGCTGCGGGAAGCGGCGGGGAAATGTTTCCCGGAATCTGGCCAGGGGTGTCGTTCATGATCGAGCAAACCCGCTGCCGCGGAGAAGACCGTTGGCAGCGGGTGGTAAGCGGGGATTTCTCAGCGGCGGAGGATCAGGCCGATGAGGAAACCGACACCCAGCGCGCCGAGGACGGACTTGGTGGGGTTCTGGCGGATGTAATCTTCAGCCGAAACATGGAGTTCCTTCGCGCGGACGCGGGTGTCATCCCAATGCTCGGTGGCGGATTCGCGGAGATGCTGGGCCTTGTCGGTCGCGGCGGCCTTGAAGGCGGCGGCTTTTTCCGCGGCGACTTCGCGGAATTGGGTCGCCGATTCGACGGCGCGGTCCTTCAGCGCGTGGGCCTGGGCCGAGGCGGTGCTTGCGAATTCCTTGACCTTTTCGCCGGCGGCGGCGCGGAGGTCGTTGGCGGCCTGCGCGACGGAAGGAGAGCTTTGGGTGAATCCAGCTTCGGGATCGAGGCTGTTCGAGGCGAATGAATCGGACATGAGA
>DATLIO010000544.1:0-2038 GCA_035539355.1 Luteolibacter sp. | reverse complement strand
CCTCAAACGCTCGGGCCCCTTTCTCTTCGGTGCCACCGTGCTCTCCAACACCATCCGCGAGCTGCGTTTCCTCAACAGCGCGATGGCCCAGGGTCCGCACCTCACGGACTACAAGGCCCTCATCTGCGTCTTCCTGAACGGCGGGAACGATTCGAACAACATGATCATCCCGACGATGCCGGAGGATTGGGCGAACTACGCCGCCATCCGCACTCCGGTCCTCGCCATCCCGAACACCGACGGCTCCGGCGCCACCGCGCTCGCGATGACCTCGAAGAACGGCATGCCCGGTTATCCCTCGGCTGATGGCCGCACCTACGGATTCCATCCGGCCATGCCGGAACTCCAGGCGCTTTTCAACGCCGGCAAGGTCGCCCCCGTTTTCAACGTCGGCTCGCTCGCGTTCCCGCTGACGAAAGCCCAGTACCAGGCGAACAAGATCCCGCGCCCGCCGCAGCTCTTCTCCCACAGCGACCAGCAGACGCAGTGGCAGACATCCCTGCCCGACCAACCGAACGTGAGCGGCTGGGGCGGACGCGTCGCCGACATGCTGACCACACCGCTCGACGTGAACGACGGCGGACAGATTTCCATGGCCGTCACCCTCGCCGGTTCCAACATCTTCGAAGTCGGAAACGCCAACGCCGCACCGCAATACGCGGTCACGACCAGCGGCGCCGTCACCCTGAGCAGTTCGATCCCCGGCACGGGGAAAACCGCGCTCCAGGCGTTCCTCACCCATGACAAGGGTTCCGCCAACCTCCAGACAAAGGCCTACGCCGAAATCCTGGACCACGGCATCACCTCGGCGAACCTCGTCCAACAGAAGCTCACCGAACAGGCCAACGCCAACCCCGCATGGCTCACGAACTTCCCGACCAACTCCACCATCACCACCCCTAACGGCGGACGCACCTTCAACTCCGGGCTGATGAACCAGATGAAAATGGTGGCACGCCTGATCGAACTCGGCAGCAAATCCGTCGCCGCCGGCGGACTCGGCATGAAACGCCAGATCTTCTTCATCCAGGTCGGCGGTTACGACACGCATACCAACCAGACGAGCAACGCGGGTGCCACCACCGAGGACCGGGCGAAAGTCGTCATCGGCTCCCACGCCGATCTCTACGCCGAACTCAGCCGCACCCTCTTCGCCCTCAACGGCGCGATGACCCAGCTCGGCCTGGTCGACAAGGTGACCTCGTTCACCACTTCCGATTTCAACCGCACCTTCCCCTGCAACGGCTTCGGCAGCGACCACGGCTGGGGAGGCCATCAGATCGTCGTCGGCGGTGCCGTCAAAGGTCAGGCCACCTACGGGAAATACCCGACACTCACGGTCAACGGCCCCGATGACACCAGCACCGGCCGGTGGATTCCCACCACTTCGGTCGACCAATATGCCGCCACGCTCGCCCGTTGGTTCGGCGTCGACGATTCGAACATGGACATCATCCTTCCGAACCTCGGCCGCTTCGCCACACCCAACCTTGGCTTCATGGGTTGAAACCGCCAGCATCAGCGAATGCGGACACGCCTGATCATCCTCCTCGCGATCGCCATCGCCGCGATCGCGACCTTCCTGCTCTTCAAGCCGGAACCGCAGCCAGGCCCCACCCTTCCGGCAACGGAGAGGAAACCGGTTCCTGACAAAACCGGGGAGACCGCCGTTTCACCCGCCCCACCCGTCGCCCAGCCATCGACGCCGGAAGCCGCGCCGACACCTCCGGACTTGGTCCAACAGCCGAATCCGTCACCAGCACCTCCTCCCGCAAAACGCGATTTCGAGAATCCGCTCGCACCCTCTTCGGTTCCTTCCGAAGGCGGTCCGAAAGCCGCGGACAACGATCCCGTCGCCGCTCCGCAGTTCGGGAAAATTTTCCTGATGCTCCGGGATTTCCGCACCGCCACCGGAGAAAACCCGGTCGGCACGAACGCGGAGATCATGAAATCCCTCATGGGCGACAATTCCCGCGGCGCGAAGTTCGGACCACCCGAAGGCATGGAATTGAACGGCGACGGTGAACTGATCGATCCC
>DATLIO010000543.1:0-5806 GCA_035539355.1 Luteolibacter sp. | reverse complement strand
CGTGATGTCCTCCGAATTCCTGTTCCTCCAATAATTTCAAAATCCGCAATCCCTGATCCCAGCCCAAAAACCATGAACCCGTTCAACAAAGCAGACGAACTCACCCGGCGCCAGTTCATGGCGAACGCGGCCCGCACCTATCTTGGCGTCAGCCTTGCTCCGATGCTCGGCGGCTCGATCGCCTCAGCCGCCACGGTGCCTCCGGCTGCCGGAGCGAAGGCGAAGCATGTCATCTACCTCTTCATGCAGGGCGGCATGAGTCACGTCGATACCTACGACGTGAAGGAGAAGAAGGACGTCATGGGTAAAACCGAGGCCATCAAGACCAAGGCCGACGGCGTCCAGATCGGCAGCTGGCTGCCGAAGACCGCCGAGGTCATGGACAAGGTCTGCGTCATCAATTCGATGAAATCGACCCAAGGCGCCCACGAACAAGGCACCTACGTCATGCACACGAGCTACAACATGCTCGGCACCATCCGTCATCCTTCCCTTGGTTCGTGGGTCACCCGCCTTGGCGGACGCCTGCATCCGGAACTTCCTCCGTTCGTCGCCATCAACGCCTCCCCTGAATACACCGGCGGTGGTTTCTTCGGCGCGAAATACGCCGCGGCTCCGATCGGCAGCCCGGAAGGCGGACTCCAGGACTCCCACCGGGCCGGCGCGGTTTCCGAAGAGGATTTCGCCCGTCGCCTCACCCTTGCGGACAAGATGAACCGCAAGTTCCACGAGAAGTACCCGAACCAGGACGTCAAAGCCTACGAAGAACTCTACCGCGAGGCGATCAACCTCATGAACTCGAAGGACCTCAAGGCCTTCGATCTCAGCGAGGAATCCTCCGAAACCCGCGCGCTCTACGGCACCGGACGTTTCGCGCAGGGCTGCTTGCTCGCACGCCGTCTCGTCCAGCACGACGTCCGTTTCGTCGAAATCCAACTCGGCGGCTGGGACACCCACTACGACAACTTCGCGGGCGTCGAAGGCCGATGCAAAGAGTTCGACCAAGCCTACTCGGCCCTTCTCAAGGATCTCGAAGCCACCGGCAAACTCAAGGATACCCTCGTGGTCGTCGCCACCGAGTTCGGTCGTACTCCGGAGATCAAGGAAGAGCACCAAGGCGGTCGTGACCACCATCCGGGTGCCTTCAGCTGCACGCTCGCAGGCGCAGGAGTCAAAGGCGGCATGAAATACGGTTCGACCGACAAGGAAGGCAAAAAAGTCGCCGAGCTCCCGGTTTCCCCGCAGGACTTCAACGCGACCATCGCCTACGCCCTCGGCCTGCCGCACGACCTCGTGCTCATGTCGCCCAGCAAGCGCCCGTTCCGCATCGCCGGTCCGGACGCCGCGAAAGCGACGCCGATCACTTCGATCTTCGCCTGATAGGCATCAATCGTTTCCTCGAGCGGGTCAGACTGAAAGGTCTGGCCCGTTTTTGTGGGAGGTTTGCGGATCCATCTGGTCCGGAGGTTCCGGTTCGGAAACGGAGGGTGCTTCGTCGATCGTTCGTTCGATTTCCATCAGTGCTGACAGCGCCAGTGGACATGCTCCTTTGAGGATGACCCATCCATAGGGACCGGAGAGCATCCGGATGTCGCGGCGTGTTACGGAGTAATAAATTGCCGCTGAAATCAATCCCACTGTGATGACTGCCAAACACGTCAACGCCACTTGATGGCCGTTGGCTTTCGAGGGCCAAAACGCGATTGCGATGGCGAGTGAAAGCGTCCCTATGATTATTGCGACCGAGATCAGCATGTGCCGGATTCTCCTGCGATTGCTCGCCGGGCTGCGGCCGATCTGGAAACGGATCGTCTGGAGAGAGAATGCCCTGGGCAAGAAGCTCCCGCCTATTTTCGTGAACACCATTCCCGCCAGCGTCAATCCGAGGATCACCGTCCAGCCGGGTACGAACTTCCCCAGAAATCCGGCGGAACCGATCGCAATCATCATTGCAAGTATCCAAATCAGTGGAGCCCTGGTGTAATCCTTGACGGTTGCGACGAGGTGTTCGCCAGTCTCTCCGGTTTCGAGTTCAATCCGGGGCAGGATGGCTCCGTTGCTCACGAAGATCCGGGACCCTTCCACATACCAGAGCCGTTGGCGTAGAGGTGGGTCGTCAACGATGGAAGGCGGAGCATAGGGATTGGAATCGCTCATGACTCTTTGGCCCTGCTGCATTCAATCTCCCGCAGCCTTTCCAGCGCGGCCGGGTGGGTGCCGGTGATTCGGAGCCATCCGGGCTGGCCCTCGGAGAAATGCATTTCGATCGGGTATCGGTTCAGTGCGAGTTTTTTCAGGCCGTAGCTGAGAATCCGGGATGCCACGGCGCCGCCAATCAGTGCGGCGACCTGCAAATCGCCGGCAACGAAAAACACCGGCGCAAAGCAGATGACCGTCAAAACCGCGTGCGCGGCCACCATCCCTTTCTTGAATCGCTCGAGCGCGGCGGTGCAGTGCATCGTGAATTTCACCCGCATCGTCCACAGATCGGGATAAACAAAGTGGAAGATGAATTTCAGCGCGTAGGAGAGCAACAGGATCGACAGGAAAAAGTGGTGCAACCGTCCGTTCCATCGGTTCGCGAAAAAACCGGCGACGGCGAACAGCCCGATGGTCACCACGGTTGCCGGAGGCTTTCTCTTGGTCAGAGTGCGGGTGGATTCGATCAGCGGAGTCTCTGGAGGCGCTCCAGATAGATCGACCGGAGGAAGCACGCCTTCGTGCTTCACGTAGACCGATCGCATGGCGGTGAACCATGAGTATCGTTCTTCCGGAATCGCCAAACTTACCGTTTCGGGCGTCGCGTAGGGATTGATGTCAGCCGACGGCGCGTGTGGATGGAATTCCTTCATGCGCCGCCGGATTTCTCAGAGTGCCCTGCGCCGCTGGAGGAACAGATCGATGCCGTCCACGAGCGCGAGCCAGCTTGCTTCGAGGATGTTGTCGGAAACGCCGACCGTGCCCCAGTTCTTCTCACCGTCGGTGGAAACGATGAGCACGCGGGTCTTCGCGGCGGTGGCGTCGTGGCCGTCGAGGATGCGGACCTTGTAGTCGACGAGCGAGACGCCGGAGATTTCCGGATAGAAAGGAAGCAGCGCCTTGCGCAGCGCGAGGTCGAGCGCGTTCACGACACCGTGGCCTTCGGCGACGGTGAGTTCGGGCGTGCCGTCGACCACCAGCTTCACGGTCGCTTCGCAGACCGGCGGGTGGCCGTCGCGGTACTGGCGGAAGCTGGTGTGGTATTCGGTGAGCTCGAACGGCTTCGAGTATTGTCCGAGTTCGCGGCGGATCAGGATTTCCAGCGATCCGCCTGCGGCTTCGAACGAGTATCCGTCGTTCTCGAGCTCCTTCACGCGCTTGAGGATCGCACCGGCTTCAGGCGAACCTTTTTCGAGCGGGATGCCGAGCTGCTCGGCCTTGATCAGGATGTTCGACTGGCCGCTGAGTTCGGAAACGAGGATGTTGCGGGTGTTGCCGACACTTTCGGGGACGATGTGCTCGTAGCTGCGGGCGAGCTTCTGGACGGCGTTGACGTGCATGCCGCCCTTGTGGGCGAACGCGGTGCGGCCGACGAACGGGGCGCGGGCGAAATGGGGGTTGTTCGAGACGTCGTCGACGAAGTACGACAGATCCCGTAGTTTCTCCGCCTGTGGCACGACCTCGAGACCCATCTTGAGCTGGAGGATCGGGATGACGGACGTGAGGTTGCAGTTCCCGGTGCGTTCGCCGTAACCGTTGATCGTGCCCTGGACCTGCGTGCCTCCGGCGTTCACGGCCGCGATGGCGTTGGCGACGGCCAGTTCGCAGTCGTTGTGGGTGTGGATGCCGAAAGGGGTGCCGGGGATGCGGGCTTTGACCGCTCCGCAGATTTGTTCGATCTCGGATGGCAGCGTGCCGCCGTTCGTGTCGCAGAGGACGAGGCAGGAAGCACCGCCCTCCGCGGCGGCTTCGAGCGTCGAAAGGGCGTGCTCCGGGGAATCCTTGTAGCCGTCGAAGAAGTGCTCGGCGTCATAGACGACCTCGCGGCCGTTTTTCACCAGATGGGCGACGGTGTCGCGGATCATCGCGCGGTTTTCCTCGACGGTCGTGCGGAGGACTTCGGTGACCTGCATTTCCCAGCTCTTGCCGAAAATGGTGACGACCGGCGTTTCGGCGGCGAGAAGCAGCGCGACCTGTGGATCTTCCTCGACCGGAGTGTTCGCACGGCGGGTTGATCCGAATGCGGCGAGCTTCGCGTGCTTGAGGTTCAGCTTCTTCGCTTCCTGGAAAAATTCGACGTCCTTCGGATTCGAGCCCGGCCAGCCGCCTTCGATGTAATCGACTCCAAAAGCGTCCAGCCGCTGGGCGATCCGGAGCTTGTCGAGACCGGACAGTTGGAAACCTTCTCCCTGCGTGCCGTCACGGAGGGTGGTGTCGTAGAGAAATACAGGTTTGGCGCTCATCGGCTGGGGGCGCGGAGACTAGGCGCTTGGAAGTAAATGAGCAAGGGGGAACGCAGGCGCTTCGAGACGTTTTTTGAAAACGAAACCGGAATTGGCACGCACGGTGCTTTTACAGAGGTGTCGCAAGACAACAGGCGGTCCGACTGAGACGCTCCAGGGTTAATGGGTTTTTCCTTGAGATGATCAGTCGGGCCGCTTTCTGTTTAAGTCCGTTCCGGAAATTGACGGGACATTTGGAGCGAAAGCAACGCGGAGATGATGGCGGGTAAATTGCCGTCCCTTGAATCAGATCCGGCGACGGCGAACCATTGCGGTCACGGACGCAAGTCCGAAAAGGAGAGCGCTGCCTGGCTCCGGGATGACGCCCGTGATGAAACCGATGTCATCGATGCCGAGGCGCTTGTCGACGCCGTTGCCGCCGCTGGTGAAGTTGATCTTGAAGCCGGTGATCGCGGAGCCGGCGGGAGCGGTGTAAGAGAAGAACGTGTTGTCGGTGGCGCTTGAGCTCGCCATGGCTTCGGTATCGCTTCCGACGGGCGTGGAATTGCCGTTGATGAACCAGTCGACGGTCAGGCTTTGGCCGAAGCCGGTCCGGGAGAGCAGTGTGAATCCGGCGGTCGTGATAGCTTCACCGACGGCACCATTGGAGATTGATCCAAAATTCAGGGTCCAGCCGATCGCGCTGTTGGCCTGGTTGGGAAGCAGCGCGGTGACGCCCGAAATCGGTGCCATCGTGGAAAGGTTGTCGCGGATGTCGATGGTCTGGCTGACGGGTGAAGCACCGCTCGCGTAATCGATCGTGCTGGTGATCGCGAATGTCTTCGTGCCTCCGTAGGTGATGTTCATCTGGCCGACGTTACCGCTGCCGGTGGTTCCGAAATCGATCACGCCGCCTGTATTCGAGGTGTAAGCAGAGGCAACCGCGGTGGTGAATCCGACGACATCGTTCGGAAGTGCCGAGCCGATGGCATTGCCGCTGGCGTTCGTATCCACACCGTCGCCTCCCGCTGCGTCATAGGTCTGCACCACACCGAGCGAGATGGCGGCTTGGGAAAATGGGGCGAGAAGCAGACCGGCTGCGAAAATACCGGTGAAAGACGGGGGGAACGGGTTTTTTGGCATATTCCCCGTCCTTTAGCGGATTCGGGGGCGATCCACCATTGAATTCCTCCGACTGCCACGAATGGGCGATGGCTCAGATGACCGAGCCGTAGAGCGTGAAGCCGGTGGAGGCTTCGATTTTCACTTCGACCATCCGGCCGGTGAAGCGGTCCGCGTTGCCGTCGAAGATGACGATCTTGCTCTGGAACGTGCGGCCGGAAAGTTTGGCGGCGTTGTTTTTCGACGGGCCTTCGCAGAAAACC